>JAGREA010000119.1 GCA_020446745.1 Rhodobacterales bacterium
ATGAAGTTGGCCATGCGGCTGGACAGGCCGAAGAAGGCGGTAATGCCGGCGATGTCCCAGATGTCGTCGTCGTCGAAGCCGTGGGCGCGCAGGGCCTCGAAGTCGGCGTCATCGACGGATTTGGCGTCGTTGGACACCTTCAGGGCGTAGTCCAGCATGGCCATCTGGCGCGGCGTGATGTCGGCCTTGCGGTAGTTGGTGGCCACCTGGTCGGCCACCAGCTTGTTGCGGGCCCGGATGCGCAGGATGGCGCCGTGGGCCACCACGCAGTACTGGCAGTTGTTGTCGCCCGAGGTGGCGACCACGATCATCTCGCGGTCCGCCTTGGTCAGGTTGCCGCCCTTTTCCATCAGCGCGTCGTGGTAGGCGAAGAAGGCCCGGAACTCGTCGGGCCGGTGGGACAGGGCCAGGAACACGTTGGGAATGAAGCCCGATTTCTCCTGCACCGCCAGGATGCGGTCCCTGATGTCCTGGGGCATCTCGTTGATGTCCGGCACCGGATAGCGGCTGACGGGGTGGTCGCTCATGGCCCTGGTCTCCTTCCCGAAAGGTTTGTTGTTTTCGTCCTTATTCCTTGGCGCAGGCCTGGCCCGTCACCTTGACGAACCCTTGCGGCCCCGGCACCAGGGTGAACCGGTATTCCCTGTCCTCGGTCAGCACGGCGTGGTGCAGCGGCAGCTTGCCGGCCACCTCGGTGGCCTCGCCGCCCAGGCGGGTGAAGCGCGCCGTCATGGGCTTGGCCGTATCCACCCAGGCCTGGGGGTTGCCGGCCGAATCCAGGGCCGATTCCCCCACCGCCGTCACCGTCACCACACCGTCGCCGAACGACACGGAATCGTTGGTGCCGCTGAACAGCGGCGTCTGGGCGATGAAGCGCTTGGTCACCGGCGCCTCGTCGCAGGGGCTGGGGTTCTTGGCCGAATCGATGAAGAAGGCCAGCCGCGCCGGCGTCACCCCGGCGTCCAGGCGCGCCTGCACCCGGGCCAGCCACTGCTTCTGGGCCTCGGACGGCACCTCGGTGTCGTAGCGGGCCTTCCACTGGTCGGCCCGCTTGCGCTCGGCGTCCATGGCCGCGTCCTGCTTGGCGGCGGCGTCGCGCAGGCCCGACAGCTCGTCGTTCAGGGTCTTGACCTCGTCTTCCAGCTCGGCCACCCGGCGCTGCGACAGGTCGGACCCCACCATGTAGGCATAGCCCCCCGCCGCGCCGATCACGGCCAGGCTGATCGCCCACTTGACCAGGGTGACCCGCATCCGGCGGCGGCGTTGGCGGCGACTTTCGTGAAGGCCCAGCAGCATGGTGTCGTTCGATCTCCGGCGGCCCACCCGTCCCGTACCGCTTGGCCGCGCACCCGCCTCTGTTACCCGACGCCAGGGGGCTGTTCAAGGGCCATGACCGCACCGGCCTTCCGGTCCGGGTCAAAAGGGCGAAAAGAAGATTGATTCCCCGCCCGTTTGGGTCGATCAATGGGCGGGGCCCGAATTCAGGGGAGTGGACCCATGTCGCGCACGTCCAGGCCACCGCGCCGCCGCCGGTCCGCCGGCACGTTCCTGTCGGTTTACGGCGGGGCCCTGGTGCTGCTCATCGCCGGATTCGTCCTGGCCTACCAGTTCGTCGAGCCGGCGCCGCCCCGCCGCATCGTGCTGGCCACCGGCGGCACCACCGGCGCCTACCACGCCTTCGGCCAGGCCCTGGCCGAGGACCTGGAGGAACAGGGCATCACGGTGGAGGTGCGGGCCACCTCGGGCACCGTGGAAAACCTGGGCCTGCTGCAGGATCCCCTGGCGGCCGTGGACCTGGCCTTCGTCCAGGGCGGGGTGGGCGACCCGGTGCAGCAGCCCGACATCATGTCCCTGGCCAGCCTGTATTTCGAACCCCTGTGGGTGTTCGTGCGCGGCGACGCGCCCGAGCGCCTGACCGGCCTGCGCGGCCGCCGCCTGGCCGTGGGCGCCGAGGGCAGCGGCACCCGGGCCGTGGCGCTGCGCCTGCTGGGCGACAACGGCATCACCCCGGCCTCCACCGAGCTGGAGCCCCTGGGCGGCATGGCGGCGGCGGAGGCCCTGCGCCGCGGCGACCTGGACGCCGTGTTCACCGTCGCCTCGCCCACCTCGGCCGTGGTGGCGGCCCTGGCCACCCTGCCCGGCGTGGAGCTGATGTCCTTCACCCGGGCCGACGCCTATGCCCGCACGCACCGCTATCTTTCCGTGCTGACCCTGCCGGAAGGGGCCCTGAACCTGGCCGTCAACCTGCCGCCCCGGCCCGTCACCCTGTTGGCCCCGGCGGCCACCCTGGCGGCCCGGACCGACCTGCACCCGGCCCTGGTGGGCCTGATCCTGATGGCCGCCGAACGCCGCTTCCACGCCGGTGGCCTGTTCGAAACCCCGGGTCAGTTCCCGTCGGACCGCTACCTGGACTTTCCGTTGAGCGAGGACGCCCAGCGCTTCTTCAGTTCCGGCCCGCCGTTCCTGCAGCGCTTCCTGCCGTTCTGGGCCGCCACCCTGGTGGACCGCATGCTGGTCATGCTGGTGCCCCTGCTGACCCTGCTGGTGCCGCTGGTGCGCTTCCTGCCGCCGGTCTACCGCTGGCGCGTGCGGGCCCGCATCTACCGCTGGTACGAGCAGCTTCGGGCCATCGAGGACGGGGTGCGCGACCACCGCGACACCGCCGACGTGGCCCAGGCCCTGCGGGCCCTGGCCGCCATGGAGGAAGAGGTCCGCCACGTCACCGTGCCGCTGTCCTACGCCGATGAGCATTACAGCCTGCGCCGTCACATCGCCTTTGTCCGGGACCGCCTGGAAGCCGACACCCGGGCCTGATAGTCTTCGTTGCCAACCGCAGCCGGGATTCCGACCCATGACCCAAGCCACCGACACCGCCGCCTGGCGCGCCCTGGAGACGCACCGGGACGCCATCGACGACGTCCACATGCGCACCCTGTTCGCCGAGGA
Source organism: Rhodobacterales bacterium (assembly GCA_020446745.1). GTDB lineage: Bacteria > Pseudomonadota > Alphaproteobacteria > Rhodospirillales > JACKKN01 > JAGREA01. The sequence continues at coordinate 2,947 of JAGREA010000119.1, forward strand.
CCCGGACCGCTTCGCGCGCCTGACCCGGCGCCTGGAGACGGACCGGGGGGCGCTGCTCATGGACCTGTCCAAGAACCGCATGACCCAGGAGACCCTGGACCTGCTGCTGGCCCTGGCCAAGGAGCGCGACGTGGCCGGCTGGCGCCACCGCATGTTCTCGGGCGAGCCCATCAACAGCACCGAGGGCCGGGCCGTGCTGCACGTGGCGCTGCGCAACCAGTCGCCGCGGCCCATGGTGGTGGACGGCGACGACGTGATGCCCGAGGTGCGCGCCGTGCTGGACCACATGCGGGACTTCACCGAGGCCGTGCGCTCGGGCGCCTGGACCGGCGCCACGGGCAAGGCCATGACCGACGTGGTGAACATCGGCATCGGCGGCTCGGACCTGGGCCCGGTGATGGCCACCGAGGCCCTGAAGCCCTATGGCCGGGGCGGGCCCCGGGTGCACTTCATCTCCAACGTGGACGGCACCCACGCGGCCGAGATCCTGCGCGGGCTGGACCCGGAAACCAGCCTGTTCCTGGTGGCGTCCAAGACCTTCACCACCCAGGAAACCCTGACCAACGCCCACACCTGCCGCGACTGGCTGGTCGGCGCCCTGGGCGAGGACGCCGTGGCCAAGCACTTCGCGGCGCTCTCCACCAACGGCGAGGCGGTGTCGGCCTTCGGCATCGACACGGCCAACATGTTCGCCTTCTGGGACAGGGTGGGCGGCCGCTATTCCCTGTGGTCGGCCATCGGCCTGCCCATCGCCCTGGCCATCGGCTGGGACAATTTCGACGCCCTGCTGGCCGGCGCCCACGCCATGGACGAACACTTCCGCACCGCGCCGCCGGAAAACAACCTGCCCCTGCTGCTGGGCCTGGTGGGGGTGTGGAACGGCGACTTCCTGGGCCTCAGGGCCCACGCCGTGCTGCCCTATGACCAGTACCTGCACCGCCTGCCGGCCTACCTGCAGCAGGCCGACATGGAATCCAACGGCAAGCGGGTGACCCGCGACGGCGCCCCCGTGGCCTGCCCCACCGGCGCCCTGCTGTTCGGCGAACCGGGCACCAACGGCCAGCATTCGTTCTATCAGCTGATCCACCAGGGCACCGACCCCATCGCCTGCGACTTCATCGCCCCGGCGGTCAGCCACAACCCCATCGGCCGGCACCACGCCATCCTGCTGTCCAACGTGTTCGCCCAGGCCGAGGCCCTGATGGCCGGCAAGACGCCCGACGAGGCCCGGGCCGAGCTGGAGGCCCAGGGCCTGCCCGCCGACCGGGTGAAGGCCCTGGTGCCCCACAAGACGTTCCCCGGCAACCGGCCGTCCACCACCATCCTGGTGAAGCAGGTGGACCCGTTCTCGCTGGGCATGCTGCTGGCGCTGTACGAACACCGCATCTTCGTGCAGGGCATCGTGTGGGGCATCAACTCCTACGACCAGTGGGGGGTGGAACTGGGCAAGCAGCTGGCCAAGGTGATCCTGCCCGAGCTGGAGGACGACAGCGACGTGACCGGCCACGACGGTTCCACCAATGGCCTGATCAACGCCTACAAGGCCTGGCGGGCCGGCTGATCCCGCCCATGCCATCCGCCACGACCGATCCCGCGCCTGGCCCGTCCCCCGCCGCGCCGGTCCTGCGCCGGCTGCCGGAAACCCTGGTCAACCGCATCGCCGCCGGCGAGGTGGTGGAGCGCCCGGCGGCGGCGGTCAAGGAGCTGGTGGAAAACGCCCTGGACGCCGGGGCGGCGCGCATCGACGTGGTGGTGGCCGACGGCGGGCAGACGCGCATCGTGGTCACCGACGACGGCCGGGGCATGACCCGCGACGACCTGCTGCTGGCCGTGGAACGCCACGCCACCTCGAAGCTGCCCGATGACGACCTGACCCACATCCACACCCTGGGCTTCCGGGGCGAGGCCCTGCCCTCCATCGGCGCCGTCAGCCGCCTGACCCTGACCAGCCGCGCCGCCGGGGCCGACGACGCCTGGTCGCTGGCCGTGGAGGGCGGTCGGGTGGGCGCGCCGCGCCCCGCCGCCCACGGCCCCGGCACCCGGGTGGAGGTGCGCGACCTGTTCTACGCCACCCCGGCGCGGCTGAAGTTCCTGAAGGCCCAGCGCACGGAATACGGCCACGTGATCGACGTGATGGAACGCCTGGCCATGGCCCACCCGGACGTGGCCTTCACCCTGTCGGACGGCACCCGCACCAGCCTGCGCCTGGAGCCGGCCCGGGGCGACCTGTTCGAACGGCGCCTGGACCGCCTGGCCGCCGTCATGGGCAAGGACTTCGCCGCCAACGCCCTGCCCGTCACGGCCGAGCGCGAGGGCCTCCGCCTGACCGGCCACGTGGGCCTGCCCACCTTCAACCGGGGCAACGCGCGGCGCCAGTTCCTGTTCGTCAACGGCCGGCCGGTGCGCGACAAGCTGTTCTTCGGCGCCGTGCGCGGAGCCTACCGCGACGTGCTGGCCCACGACCGCCACCCCTACGTGGCCCTGTTCCTGGAACTGCCCCCGGCGGCCGTGGACGTGAACGTGCACCCGGCCAAGACGGAGGTGCGGTTCCGCGAGGACGCCTTGGTGCGCGGCCTGATCGTCAGCGCCATCCGCCATGCCCTGGATGCCGCCGGCCACCGCGCCGCCTCCACCGGCACCGCCGCCACCCTGGCCGCCTTCCGCCCGGCATTCGGCCCACCATCCGGTGGGCACGGCCCGGCCCCCGTGGGCCGGGGCATGGCCGAGCGGGTGATGGCCTTCCACGCGCCCCTGGCGGGTCTGGACGCCCGCCCGACCGCGCCAGCCCCGGTGGCGGAGGATGTGGGCGGCGCGGCCGCCGACTATCCCCTGGGCGTGGCCCGGGCCCAGTTGCACGGCACCTACATCGTCGCCCAGACCCGGGACGGCATGGTCCTGGTGGACCAGCACGCGGCCCACGAGCGCCTGACCGAGGAGAAGCTGAAGGCCCAGATGGCCGGCGAAGGCGTGCGGCGCCAGGGCCTGCTGCTGCCCGAGGTGGTGGAGCTGGACCCGGCGGCGGCCGAGCGGGTGGCCGCCCGGGCCGACGAGCTGGCCGGCCTGGGCCTGGTGGTGGAAGCCTTCGGTGACGGCGCCGTGGTGGTGCGCGAGGTGCCGGCCCTGCTGGGCGAGACCGACGTGCAGGGCCTGGTCCGCGACCTGGCCGACGACCTGATGGAACTGGATTCGGCGGCGGCCCTGACCGACCGCCTGAACGCGGTGTGCGCCTCCATGGCCTGCCACGGCAGCGTGCGCGCCGGGCGGCGCCTGACGCCCGAGGAAATGAACGCCCTGCTGCGCGAGATGGAGGCCACGCCGCTGTCCGGCCAGTGCGCCCACGGGCGGCCCACCTATGTGGAACTGAACCTGGCGGACATCGAGAAGCTGTTCGGGCGGCGGTAGGGGGCCAGCCCAAAGCATCCGTCGCCCCCGGGCTTGTCCCGGGGGTCCACGACTTTGTTCTCGGCGTTTCAAACAGAAAGACGTGGGTACCCGGGACAAGCCCGGGCACGGCGTTCTGCTTTTGGCAGTGCCTCTACTTCCGCCCCCGCAACGCCTTCGAGCAATCCCCCTGCAGGGCCATGTAGCCCTTGTGGTCCGTCACCCCGCCGATGCCCTTCAGCACGCAGGCCGAATGGTCGGCCATGCGGCGCACCCGGTGCACGTTGTTGCACAGCAGCTTCACCGTGGCCCCCAGGCTGGGCATCTTCAGGGACGGGATGGCCTGGGCCACGCAGGATTCGTAGTCGGCGGCCTGGGCCCGGGCCGGGCCGGCGGCCGGCAGAAGCAGCGCGAGAGCAAGAACGGGGGCGGCGAACACGGCGTGGGTCATCAACGGGTCCTCGGAACAGCGCGGCGCGATCAGTCGAAGGCGCAGCGCCGGGGCTGGTTGCCCAGAACCTCGCCGATCACGGCTTCCACTTCAAGCCCCGTCATCCGTTGGCGGTCCAGCAGGTCGCCGGCCAGGTTGCCGATGGCCCGCCACACCCCCGGCAGGCCCACGAACTTGCGGGCCAGCACCCGGTACAGGTTGGCATAGGCCGCCCGCACCTCGTCGTCCGACGACAGCAGGCCCAGCAGGGTGTCGGCCATGCGCTCGTCGCCGTCGCCGTGGATGGCCCGCATGCCGTCGGGGTCGAACCGGCGCTGGGCCTCGGGCCCGGCATACAGCACCACGGCCAGGTCCTCCACCTGGGCGCGGAAGTCGTCCAGGCCGAAGGGGGACAGGCCCGGGTCGCCGACGAAGGGCTGGTGCTCGAAGCGGCCGTCGGTGCCGCCCAGGGCCTGGATGCTCAACGCCTTGATGGGAACCCCCCGGCACCAGGCGGCCACGGCGTGGCCGGCTTCGTGGTGGGCGGTGGACTGCAGGGCCTTGGTGGGATCGGCGGCCATTGTTCTTCCTTTCCGTCCGGGCGCGGCGCCCCTTCGGAGCACGCGGCATCCACAGTGCCGCCATTTTGGCCTATTTTCCCCATGGGGCCCAGCCCCGCCCGGCGCAATGGGGCGCCCGGCATCGTGACAGGAGCCCCCATGCCCCCCGGTGACAGTCCCCGCCGCGACCTGTTCCTGCTGCTGGCCATTTCGATGATGTGGAGCTCGTCGTTCACCGTCATCCGGGTGGCCGTGGTCGACGTGCCGCCCCTGACCCTGGCCGCCGGGCGCATCGCCATCGGCGCCGTGGCCCTGTGGCTGGTGCTGCGGGCCCGGGGCCTGGCCCTGCCGCCCTGGGGCCGCGCCTGGTGGGGCTTCGCCCTGGTCGGCCTGCTGGGCAACGGCCTGCCGTTCTTCCTGATCGGCTGGGGCGAGCAGCGCATCACCAGCGGCCTGGCGGTGGTGCTGATGGCCATCATGCCTCTGGTCACCCTGGTCCTGGCCACGGTGCTGACCGACGACGAACGGCCCACCCCGGCCAAGATCCTGGGCCTGGTGCTGGGCCTGGGCGGGGTGGCGGTGCTGGTGGGGCCCGACGCCCTGGCCGGCCTGGGCCACGAGGTGCTGGGCCAGGCCGCCGTGGCCGCCGCCGCCGTCAGCTATGCCCTGACGGCCGTGCTGTCGCGCAAGGTCGCCCCGGCCCCGCCCCTGGTGCGCGGCGCCGCGGTGACGATCTGCGCCGCCGCCCAGATGGTGCCCCTGGCCCTGATCATCGACCGCCCCTGGGAGGCCCCGCCCCAGGGCGGCGCCCTGCTGGCCATGGTCTACCTGGGGCTGGTGCCCACGGCCCTGGCCTCGGTGGCGTTCTTCCGGCTCATCGCCTCGCGCGGCGCCACCTACATGTCGCTGACCAACTTCCTGATCCCCCTGCTGGGCGTGGCCTGGGGCGTGATGTTCCTGGACGAGACCGTGGGCCCGCGCCTGATCGGCGCCCTGGCCCTGATCCTGGGCGGCGTGGCCGTGGCCAGCCGGGCCAGCCGGCTGCCCGCCCCGGTGAAACCGGGCCAGAAACCGGGGGAACCTTGATATCAGCCCCGGTTCGCCCTATAAAATAAACAATGTTCAATAATTCACCCCAGGAGACGTCCATGGCGTCGTCGCGGAACGGATCGCTGTTTGAGGCGGTGGTGAAGGGCCTGCTGCGCCTGGTTCTGCGGCTGGCCTACCGGGTCGAGGTGCGGGGGCTGGACAACTATGCCCAGGCCGGGCCGCGGGCGGTGATCGTGGTCAACCACGTGTCGTTCCTGGATGCGGTGCTGCTGGCCGTGTTCCTGCCGGTGAAGCCCATGTTCGCCATCGACCGGCGCATCGCCAAGGCCTGGTGGGTGCGGCCCTTCCTGGCCCTGGTGGACGCCTTCCCCATGGACCCCACCAACCCCATGGCCACCAAGGCGCTGATCAAGGAGATGCGCCACGACCGCCACTGCGTGATCTTCCCCGAGGGCCGCATCACCGTGACCGGCGCCCTGATGAAGGTGTACGAGGGCCCGGGCCTGGTGGCCGACAAGGCCGAGGCCATGGTGGTGCCGGTGCGCATCGACGGCGCCCAGTACACGCCCTTTTCCCGCCTGCGCGGCAAGGTGCGCATCCGCCGGTTCCCGAAGATCACCCTGACGGTGCTGGAACCCCGGCGCCTGGACCTGCCGGCCGAGGTGGGCGGGCGCGAGCGCCGGCGCCTGGCCGGCCTGGCGCTCTATGACCTGATGAGCGGCATGATCTTCGAGACCTGCGAGCGCCGCCAGAGCCTGTTCGACGCCCTGCTGGACGCCCGGGCCATCCACGGCCGCCGCCTGCCGGTGGTCGAGGACGTGGAACGCGCCCCCCTGACCTTCAACGGCCTGGTCCTGGGCGCCCTGGTGCTGGGCCGCCGCCTGGCCGCCCTGGCGCCGCGCGGCGGGGCCGTGGGCGTGATGCTGCCCAACGCCAACGCCGCCGTGGCCACCTTCTACGGCCTGCAGGCCTTCGGCCGGGTGCCGGCCATGCTCAACTTCTCGGCCGGGGCCGGCAACATGCTGTCGGCCATCCGGGCGGCGAAGCTGGACACCGTGGTGACGTCGCGCCGGTTTGTCGATCAGGCCAACCTGGCCGACGCCGTGGCGGCCCTGGCCGACGCCGTGCGCGTCGTCTACCTGGAAGACGTCCGCGACGCCATCACCTGGCGCCACAAGCTGCTGGGCCTGGCCGACCGGTTCCGCGCCTGGCACCTGCACGCCGGCCAGCGCATCGACCCCGACGAGGCGGCGCTGATCCTGTTCACCTCGGGCTCGGAAGGCACGCCCAAGGGGGTGGTGCTGAGCCACGCCAACCTGCTGGCCAACCGCCACCAGCTGGGTTCGCGCATCGATTTCACGCCCCGCGACACGGTGTTCAACGCCCTGCCCCTGTTCCATTCCTTCGGCCTGACGGGCGGGCTGCTGCTGCCGCTCATGTGCGGCGCGCGGGTGTTCCTGTACCCCTCGCCGCTGCACTACCGCATCGTCCCGGCCCTAGTGTACGACACCAACGCCACGGTCATGTTCGGCACCGACACCTTCCTGTCGGGCTATGCCCGGGTGGCCCACCCCTATGACTTCCACGCCGTGCGCTACGTGTTCGCCGGGGCCGAGAAGGTGCGCGAGCAGACCCGCCGGGTGTGGGCCGATGTGTTCGGCCTGCGCATCCTGGAAGGCTACGGGGCCACGGAAACGGCGCCGGTGATCGCCGCCAACACGCCCATGCACGCCCGGCCCGGCACCGTGGGCCGCCTGCTGCCGGGCATCGAGCACGACCTGGAACCGGTGGAGGGCATCGACGACGGCGGCCGCCTGGTGGTGCGCGGGCCCAACGTGATGCGGGGCTACTTGCGGGCCGAGGCGCCGGGCGAGCTGGACCCGCCGCCGCCCGAGGGCTACGACACCGGCGACATCGTGACCATCGACGCCGACGGCTTCGTCACCATCCAGGGCCGGGCCAAGCGGTTCGCCAAGATCGCCGGCGAGATGGTGTCCCTGGGCGCCGTCGAGGCCCAGGCGGCGGCGCTGTGGCCCGACCATCGCCACGCCGCCGTGACCCGCCCCGACGACCGCAAGGGCGAGCAGATCGTCCTGGTCACCGACAACCCGGACGCCGACCGCGACGCCCTGGCCCGCCACGTGAAGGACCAGGGCCTGACCGAGCTGATGGTGCCCCGCGACGTGCACGTCACCGCCGACCTGCCGCTGCTGGGCACCGGCAAGGTGGACTATGCCGGCGTGGCGGCGCTGCTGGACGGCGACGGCTGATCCGGTCGACGGGCGGGCCGGGATATGGGATAAGACCGGCCCCACCCCCGCGAACGGAGCCCCCCATGGATGACGTCACCCTGGCCCGCGCCCTGCACGTGGTGGGGGTGGTGTTGTGGATCGGCGGCGTGGCCTTCGTCACCACCGTGCTGCTGCCGGCCGTGGCGCGCCTGAAGACGCCCGGGGAGCGGGTGGCCTTCTTCGAGGAGATCGAGGGCCGGTTCGCCTGGCAGGCCCGGGGGACGACCCTGCTGGTGGGGGCCACGGGGTTCTACATGACCTGGGTGCTGGACGCCTGGAACCGGTTCCACGACCCGGCCTTCTGGTGGATGACGGCCATGTTCCTGGTCTGGCTGGTGTTCTCGGTGATGCTGTTCATCGCCGAGCCCCTGTTCCTGCACGCCTGGTTCCGCCGCCGGTCCGCCGAGGCGCCCGAAGCCACCTTCCGCCTGATCCGGCGCCTGCACTGGTTCCTGCTGACGATCAGCCTGGTCACCGTGTTCGGCGCCGTGTGGGGCGTGCACGGGGGCTGACGGGCTGGCCGATCAGCTCCACCTGGGCGTATACCGCTGCACCGCCACGTACTGGTTGGGCCAGGGGGCCGGCCAGTCGTATTCGTAGGCGGCGTGGCGGGTCCAGTAGGGGTCGGCCAGGTGCATGCGGGCGATCACGCACAGGTCCGCCCGGCCGCCGGCGATGATGGCGTTGGCGTCGCCGAAGGACTGGATGTTGCCCACCGTCATGGTCGCCATGCCCGTGTCCAGGCGCAGCTTGGTGGAAAACGGCGTCTGGAACAGGCGGCCGTAGACCGGCTTCTGGTCCTTCACCACCTGGCCCGCCGACACGTCCACGATGTCGCAGCCGGCGTCGCGCAGGGCCACCGTCAGGGCCGCCGCGTCGTCGTCGGAGAACCCGCCTTCCTTCCAGTCCGTGGCCGAGATGCGTACGGCCATGGGCATGGTTTCCGGCCAGGCGGCGCGCAGGGCGGTGAACACCTCCATGGGATAGCGCATGCGGTTCTCGATGGACCCGCCGTAGTCGTCCGTCCGCGCGTTGGTCAGGGGCGACAGGAAGGTGGACAGCAGGTAGCCGTGGGCCATGTGCAGCTCGATCATGTCGAACCCGGCGGCCAGGGCGTTGCGGGCCGCGGCCATGTAGTCGGCCAGGGTGGCGTCCATGTCGGCCCGCGTCATCTCGCGCGGCACGTGGCAGCCCTCGGCATAGGGGATGGCCGAGGGGGCGATGACCTCCCAGTTGCCGTCGTCCAGGGGCCGGTCCATGCCTTCCCACAGCACCTTGGTGGAGGCCTTGCGCCCGGCATGGCCCAGCTGCAGGCAGGTCTTGGCGCCGCTGTTGGCGTGGATGAAGGCGTTGACCCGGCCCCAGGCGGCCACCTGGTCGTCGTTCCAGATGCCGGCGCAGCCGGGGGTGATGCGGGCCTGGGGGCTGATGGCCGTCATCTCGGCATAGATCAGCCCGGCGCCGCCCACGGCGCGGCTGCCCAGGTGCACCAGGTGCCAGTCGTTGACCACCCCGTCGACGGCCGAATACATGCACATGGGCGACAGCACGATGCGGTTTTCCAGCACCAGGTCGCGCAGACGGAAGGGCGTGAAGATGGGCGGCGGCGTGCGGCCGGGCACGTTGGCCTTGCGGCCCGACTGGACTTCCGCCTGCTCGGCCACCCAGCGTTCGGCCCGGGCCACCAGGGCCGGGTCGCGCAGCGCCAGGTTGTCGTGGTTGATGCGCATGGAGCGGGTCAGCAGGCTGTAGGCGAACTGGATGGGTTCCTGGGCGTCGTAGTAGCGCTCCGTCTCCTCGAACCATTCCATGCTCACCTGGGCGGCGCGCTGCAGGCTGTCCACCGCCGGCTCGCGCTCGGCCTGGAAGGCGGCCAGGGCGTCGGACAGGCTGGCGTGGTCGTCCAGGGCCTTGGCCAGGGCCACCCCGTCCTCCATGGCCAGCTTGGTGCCGGAACCGATGGAGAAGTGGGCGGTGTGGAGCGCATCGCCCAGCAGCACGATGTTGTCGTGGAAATAGCGCGCGTTGCGCACCCGGGGGAAGGTGCGCCAGATGGACATGTTGGAGATCAGCGCCTCGCCGTCCAGCTCCTTGGCGAACACGGATTCGCAGAAGGCCAGGGTGTCGGCCTCGGAGGCCTGGTCCAGGCCGGCGCGGCGCCAGGTCTCTTCCGTGCACTCGACGATGAAGGTCGAGGTGCCGGGCATGTACTGGTAGCAGTGGGCCCGGAACAGGCCGTGTTCCGTCTCGTTGAAATAGAAGGTGAAGGCGTCGAAGGGCTTGGTGGTGCCCATCCACACGAACTTGTTGGGCCGCATCACCACGTCGGTGCCGAAGTCGGCCTCGTGCTGGGCGCGGATGAACGAGCCAATGCCGTCGCCGGCGATGATCAGGTCGGCGCCCTTGTGGTCGTCCAGGGCGGTCACGTCGCTGTCGTGGTGGATCTCCACCCCCACCTCGCGGGCCCGGGCCTCCAGGATCTGCAGCAGCTTCAGGCGCTGCATGCCGGCGAAGCCGTGGCCGGTGGAGGTGATCTTCTCGCCCTTGAAGAAGATGTCGATGTCGTCCCAGTGGACGAAGCTGTCGGTGATGGCCTGGCAGGTCTGCTCGTCGTCGTCGCGGAAGCCGTCCATGGTGTCGTCGGAAAACACCACGCCGAAGCCCCAGGTCACGTCGGCCGGGTTGCGTTCGTGGATCACCACCGACCAGTCCGGGTGGCGCTTCTTGGCCAGCATGGCGAAGTAGAGCGAGGCGGGGCCGCCGCCGATGCAGACGATATTCATGAGGTCAGGCTCCATGGGGGTCGGCGTGGTCCAGTTCCTCCTGGCGCAGGCGGAACCGTTGCAGCTTGCCGGTCTGGGTCTTGGGCAGGGCGTCGCGGAATTCGATGACGCGCGGGTACTTGTAGGGGGCGATGGCGGCCTTCACGTGGTCCTGCAGGCGCTTCACCGTTTCCGGAGTGTCGTCCACCCCGTCGTGCAGCACCACGAAGGCCTTGACGATGGCCCCGCGCTCGGGATCGGGCGAGGCCACCACGGCGCATTCGGCCACGTCGGCGTGGGCCAGCAGGCACTCCTCCACCTCGGGGCCCGAGATGTTGTAGCCCGACGAGATGATCATGTCGTCGCCCCGGGCCACGTACCAGAAGTAGCCGTCCTGATCCATGCGGTAGATGTCGCCGGTGATGTTCCAGCCCTGCTTCACGTAGCCCCGCTGGCGTTCCAGGTTGTCCAGGTAGCGGCAGCCGGTGGGCCCGCGCACGGCCAGCCAGCCCTGCTCGCCCACGGGCAGCGGGTCGCCCTCGGAATCGACGATGCGGGCCTGGAAACCGGGGATGGGCACGCCGGTGGACCCGGGACGGATGGCGTCGCCGGCCGCCGAGATGAAGATGTGCAGCAGTTCCGTGGCGCCGATGCCGTCGATGATGCGGATGCCCGTGGCGGCGTGCCAGGCCTCCCAGGTGGGCTTGGGCAGGTGCTCGCCGGCCGACACGCACAGCCGCAGGGTGGACAGGTCGAAGTTCTTCACGTGGGGCACCATGGCCCGGTAGGCCGTGGGCGCCGTGTAGATGCCCGTGACCCCGTGGCGGGCCACCGTTTCCAGCATGGTGGTGGGGCCGAACTGCTCGACCATCACGGTGGAGGCGCCGAACCGCATGGGGAAGCACACCAGGGCCCCCAGGCCGAAGGTGAAGGCCAGCGGCGGCGAGCCGCAGAACACGTCGTCGGGCCGCACGCCCACCACCGGCCCGGCGAAGGTGTCGCAGATGGCCAGCACGTCGCGGTGGAAGTGCATGGTGCCCTTGGCCGGCCCCGTGGTGCCCGAGGTGAAGGCGATCAGCACCACGTCGTCGGCCGCCGTCTCCACCGGCTTGAAGCCCGGTGCCTGGGCCGCCATGGCGGCATCCAGGGGCGCGTCGCCGTCGCCCAGGGCGGTGAACAGCATCGTCGTGTCCAGGCGCGGGGCGGCCTGGCGGGTCAGGTCGAACTCCTCGGCCAGGCGGGCGTCGCACAGGCCGTGGCGGATGTCGGCCTTCTCGACGATGTAGGCCAGCTCCTTGGCCCGCAGCAGGGGCATGGTGGCGACCACGATGGCCCCGGCCCGCACGATGCCGAACCAGCAGGCCACCATCATGGGGTTGTTGGGCCCGCGCAGCAGCACCCGGTTGCCCGGCACCACGCCCATGTCCCGGGTCAGCACCTTGGCGATGCGGTCGGCCTTGTCCCTCAGCTCGGCGTAGGTCCAGGTGACCTCGCCCATGTGCAGCACGGGGCTGTCGGCGTGGCCCTGCTCGCACATGCGGTCCAGCAGCTCGACGCCGCAGTTCAGGCGGTCCGGATAGGCCAGGGCCGGCAGGCCCGAATAGTCCATCTCGGGCAGCAGGTCGGCCGGCGGCAGGTTGTCGCGGGCGAAGGTGTCGATGTGGGCGCTGATGCCCGTTCCGGGTCCTTCCATGAGTGCCTCCAAGGTGTCCTTCCCGCCCCGTTCAGGCGCCGGCGCCCGAGCCGTCCCGCGCGGCGCGCAGGGTCTGCCCGGCAATGATGAGCTTCTGCACCTCGCTGGTGCCTTCGTAGATGCGCAGCGCGCGGATCTCGCGGTACAGGCGTTCCACCGTGTTGCCGCTGACCACCCCCGTGCCGCCGTGCAGCTGCACGGCCCCGTCGATCACCCGCTGGGCCGCCTCGGTGGCGTGCAGCTTGGCCATGGAGGCCTCGCGGGTGACGCGGGCGCCGGTGGTGTCCTTGGTCCAGGCGGCGCGGTAGACCAGCAGGGCCGCCGTGTCCACGTCCACGGCCATGTCGGCCAGCCGGCCCTGGGTAAGCTGGTAGTCGGCCAACGCCTGGTCGCCGATCTTCCGCGCGTCGACCCGGGCCAGGGTCTCGTCCAGGGCCCGGCGGGCGAAGCCCAGGGCCGCCGCGCCCACGGTGGACCGGAAGATGTCCAGGGTGCCCATGGCGATCTTGAAGCCCGTGCCCGGTTCCCCCAGCAGGGCCTCGGCGCCGACCCGGCAGCCGTCGAACCGCAGGGTGCCCAGGGGGTGGGGCGCGATGACGGGAATGCGTTCCGAAACGGTCAGCCCCGGCGCGTCGGCCGGCACGATGAAGGCCGAGATGCCGCCGGCCCCCGGGGCCTCGCCGGTGCGGGCGAACACCACGTAGTGGTCGGCCAGGCCGGCGTTGGAAATCCAGGTCTTCTCGCCGTCCAGCACCCAGCCGGTGCCGTCGCGCCGGGCCGCCGTGGTCATGGCCCCGGGGTCGGAGCCGGCCTCGCGCTCGGAAATGGCGAAGGCGGCGATGCGCCGGCCGGCCGCCACGTCGGGCAGGTAGCGCCTCTTCTGGTCGTCGGTGCCGTGAAGCGTGATCGAGCCCGTGCCCAGGCCCTGCATGGCGAAGGCGAAATCGGCCAGGCCCGAGCGCCGGGCCAGGGTCTCGCGGGACAGGCACAGGCGCCGCACGTCCAGCCTGCCGGGCACGGCGCCGCCGAATTCCGCCGGCACGCAGGACGCCAGCAGGCCGGCCTCGCCCATGGCCGCCACCATGGACCGGGCGGCGGCATCCAGGGGGCCGTCGTCGTGGCCGGCGGCGTGCTCGGCGTCCACCAGGGGCGGCAGCACGGACTCGCAGAAGGACTCCAGGTCCGCCGCCAGGGCCCGGTGGCCGGAGTCCAGGAAGGGCCAGGACAGGAACGAGCGGTCGGCCATCAGTCCCCCTTGAACACCGGGGTTTCGCGGTTGGCGAAGGCGTGGAAGGCGCGTTCGAAGTCCTTCGTCTGCATGCAGATGGCCTGGGCCTGGGCCTCGGCCTCGATGGCCGCGTCCACGCCCATGTCCCACTCCTGGTGCAGGCAGGTCTTGGTCATGGCGTGGGCGAAGGTGGGGCCGGCGGCGATCTCCTCGGCCATGGCCCGGGCCCGGGCCAGCACGGCGTCGGGCGCCTCGATGGCGTTGAAGAAGCCCCAGTCCAGCCCTTCCTCGGCACCCATCATGCGGCCGGTATAGAGCAGTTCCGAGGCCCGGCCCTGGCCGATGATGCGCGGCAGGATGGCGCAGGCCCCCATGTCGCAGCCGGCCAGGCCCACCTTGACGAACAGGAAGCCCACCTTGGCCCGGGGCGAAGCATAACGCAGGTCGCTGGCCATGGCCAGGATGGCCCCGGCGCCGACGCAGATGCCATCGACGGCGGCGATGATGGGCTGCGGGCAGGCGCGCATGGCCTTCACCAGGTCGCCGGTCATGCGGGTGAAGTCCAGCAGGCCGCCCATGTCCATCTTGGTCAGCGGGCCGATGATCTCGTGCACGTCGCCGCCCGAGCAGAAGTTGCCGCCGGCGCCGGTGATGATCACCGCCTTCACGTCGTCCACGTGGACCAGCTTGCGGAAGGTGTCGCGCAGCTCGGCATAGCTTTCGAAGGTCAGGGGGTTCTTGCGGTCCGGCCGGTTCAGGGTGACCTGGGCCACCCCGCCGGCATCCACCGACCACAGGAAATGTTCCGGCGCGAAATCGGCGCCCTTCAGCTTGTCCATGGTTCAGTCCTCGGGATCGTCGGCCGCCTGGGCGGCCAGGATGGAAGCCTTCAGGGTGGCGAGCTGCCCGTGCAGGGTCGCCAGTTCATCCACCGGCACGGCGGCCAGCATGTCGTGCAGCCAGCCATGGTGGACCCGGGCCATGTCGGCGAAGGCGGCGCGGCCCCGCTTGGTCAGGCGCACCACGTTGGCGCGGCGGTCGCCGGGCACCGACACGCGCTCGGCCAGGCCGTCGCCCACCAGGCGGTCCACCACCCCGGTGACGTTGCCGTTGGACACCATCATGCGGCGCGAAAGCTGGCCCATGGTCAGACCGCCGGGGGCGCGCTCCAGCTGGGCCATGGCGTCGAACCGGGGCAGGGTGGTCTTGAAGTCCTGGCTCAGGCCCGTGCGGATGCGGCGCTCGATCAGCGTGGTGCAGGTCAGCAGCCGCAGCCAGAAGCGGATTTCCAGCCGGTCGCTGGTGTCGGCGGCGGCTTCCCGGTCCAGCAGCAGGTCATCGGTGTCGGGCAGGGTCGTCATGGCATCACCTCTCCCCCCGCCACGGGCAGGGCCAGGCCGGTGACGGCCCCGGCCTCGGGCCGGCACAGCCAGGCCACGGCGGCGGCCACGTCCTCGGGCCGCACCAGGCGCCCCTGGGGGTTCATGGATTCCAGGGCCTGTCGGGCCTGGTCGGCGGAACGCCCGGTGGTCTCGGCGATGCGGGCCACCGATTCGCGGGTCATGTCCGTATCCGTGAAGCCGGGGCAGACGGCGTTCACGGTGATGCCGTCGCGGGCGTATTCCAGGGCCAGGGCGCGGGTCAGGCCGATCACCCCGTGCTTGGCGGCGCAATAGGCGGCCACGTAGGCATAGCCCTTCTGCCCGGCCGTGGAGGCCACGTTGACCACCCGCCCCCACCCGGCCCGGCGCATGTCGGCCAGCACCGCCTGGGTGACGGTGAACAGGCTGGTCAGGTTCAGGGCCAGGGCGCCGTCCCAGGCCGCCCGGTCCGTGCGGTGGAACGGCGCGCTGGCCGTGCCGCCGGCGTTGTTGACCAGGATGTCGATGGTCCCCCGGGCCTCGCGCGCGGCGGCCACGGCGGCGGCGACCGAGCCTTCATCGGTCACGTCGGCGGCCACCCAGCCCACGGCGCCGCCCAGGGCTTCGGCCCGCTCGGCCAGGGTGCCCGCGGTGCGGCCCAGCAGGGTGACGCGGGCGCCTTCGGCCACCAGGGCGGCGGCGCAGGCGGCGCCGATGCCGCGCGATCCGCCGGTGACCAGGGCATGGTGCCCCGTCAGGGCGCGCGATGCGTCGTGCGTGGTCTCGGAAGCCATGGTGCCGTCCCGCTGGAAGCCTTGCCTGCCCTGGGCCTGCCCCGGTTCCGGGGCGCCCTTGGGGAAATCTTTTAGTTTGATTAATTTTAAGCTTAAAATATAATGGCGAACCATGGCAAGCGCGTTTTTTTGACGGGAGGACGATGTGGAGTTTCTTCAGCCGCCGGGGTGGAAGCGTCCCAAGGGTTACAGCAACGGAATCGCGGCCCGGGGCCGCATGGTGTTCACCGCCGGCATGGTGGGCTGGACCGGGGACGAGGTGTTCGAGACCGACGACTTCGCCGGCCAGCTCCGCCAGGCCCTGCACAACATCGTCGACACCCTGGCCGAGGCCGGCGGCCGGCCCGAGCACATCGTGCGCCTGACCTGGTACATCGGCGACAAGAAAGAGTACCTGGCCCAGCAGAAGGAGATCGGCGCCGCCTATCGCGACATCATGGGCCGTCACTGGCCGGTGATGGCGGTGATCCAGGTGGCCGGCTTCATCGAGGACGGGGCCAAGCTGGAGATCGAGGCCACGGCCATCATCCCCGACGACGAAGGTTCGGACGCCGCGTCATGACCGGGCGGGTCTTCACCCTGGACCAGCCCGTGCGGTTCGAGGACGTGGACGCCGCCGGCATCATGTACTACCCGCGCACCGTGGCCATGCTGGCCCGGGTGGTCGAGGAATGGTTCGCCGGGCCCCTGGGCTGCGACTACAACGAGCTGCACCTGGAACGCCGCCTGGGCATCCCCACGGCGACGCTCGAGATCGCCTTCCGGGCGCCGGGCCGCCTGGGCCAGGTGCTGACCTGGGCCCTGGTGGTGACCGAGTTGCGGTCCAGCGCCTTCCTGCTGCGCTATGAGGTCACGGCGCCCGACGGCACCCTTCACCTGGAGGCCCGCCAGCGGCTGGTCTGCGCGTCCCTGGACGGCATCGCCAAGGTGGCGATCCCCCCCGACATCCGCGCCCGCATGGCGGATTACCTGGAAGGCCCCGAGACGGTCATCGTCTGACGGCCCCGGCCCTCCCGGCGGCAAGGGGTTACCAACCACAGAGACCTGTCGGCACAGCGCCCCCTCTACGCCTCGCCGTCATGCCCGTGCTTGTCACGGGCATCCACGACTTTTCAGGCCATCCGAAAAAGACGTGGACCCCCGGGACAAACCCGGGGGATTCGGTTGGGGGTGGGTGTACCGGATATCTCTGTGCCTCTGCGTCTCTGTGGTTCACCTTTTCGGCCCGATGCCGCGCTCTGGCCCATCCCCGGACAGGCCCCCACCTACGCAGGACCCTGGAACAGGCCAAACAGGTCGCGGCGGGCGTGGACGGCCCGTACGATGTCCACCCCGCCGTCGGTGATCCGGTACAGCAGCAGGTAGGAACCGCTGATCCAGTAGCGCAGCCCGGGGCGGATGTCGTCACGGGCCGTGCCCAGTTCCGGGTGGCGGGCCAGGTGGCGGGCCGCCGCGTCCAGCCGGTCCAGCACCCGGTCGGCGGCCGATGGATCGTCTTCCGCGATGTGCAGCCAGATGTCGATCAGGTCCTCGCGGGCCCGCCGGGTGAAGACGACGCGCGCCACGGGGATCAGGCGGAACGCCGGCGGCGGCGGGCTTCGGCCTTGATGTCTTCCATGGTCGTGGCGGGATCGGCCAGACCGCCGGCCAGGCCCTCGTCCCACAGCCGCCCCAGCAGGCGGCGGGACTTCCATTCCCGCAGGGCTTCCCGGATCACCTCGCTGGACGAGGCATAGTCGCCGCTCTTCACCGCCTCTTGCAGCAGGTGCGCGTGCTCGTCGGTCAGGGAAATGCTGATCTTCTCGGTCATGCGCCCTCCAGCTTTTTTGGTAGGAAATATTCGCACCGTCGGCGCCCATGCGCAAGATTGGGCCCCAACCAAAAACGGGGCCCCGCCTGCGTGGGGCCCCGTCCAGGATCGTCTCAGATACCCCAGCCTAGTTGGCCAGGGCCTCGGCGCGCTGGGCGGCCACCTGGTCGGCCTCGCGGCCCGAGAATTCCTGCAGGTGGTCGAATTCCCAGGTGTAGGTGCCCACGCCCATGGTCATGGAGCGCAGCTCGATGATCAGGTCGTGGATTTCCGACTGCGGCATCTGCACCTTCACTTCGTCCCAGTTCTTCCAGCCGGGCTTGGCGTCGAAGCCCATGATCTGGCCGCGCCGGCCGCTGACCAGGCGCTGGATCTTCGACGTGTGCTCGTTGGGCACCGAAACGGTGACGGTGAAGATGGGCTCCAGCAGCACCGGGCCGCACTTGGGCATGGCCTCACGCATGCACTGGCCGGCGGCCTTGCGGAACGCCATGTCGGAACTGTCCACCGTGTGGTACTGGCCGTCGGTCAGGGTCACGGCCACGTCCACCACCTGGAAGCCCAGGGGGCCGCGGCTCATGAACTCGCGAACCCCGTGTTCCACGGCCGGGATGTACTGCTTGGGCACCACGCCGCCCGTGATGGTCTCCTCGAACTGGATGCCCGAGCCCCGGGGCAGCGGCTTGATGGCCAGGTGCACGTCGCCGAACTCGCCGTGGCCGCCGGACTGCTTCTTGTGCCGGGCGTGGTGGGTGATGGGCTTGCGGATGGTTTCCTTGTAGGCCACCTGGGGCTTCTGCGACAGGACCTCCAGGTTGTAGCGGTTCTTCAGCCGGTCGATGGCGATCAGCAGGTGCATCTCGCCCTGGCCCCACATCAGCAGCTCGCCGGTGTCGGCGTTGTGCTCGGACCACAGCGAGGGATCCTCTTCCGAAATGCGGGTCAGGGCGCCGCTCAGCTTCACCTCGTCGGCGTGCTTGGCGGCGTGGATGGCCAGGGAATAGAGGGGGCTGAGGGTTTCCGGCCAGCTTTCCGACCGGCTGGTGGCGCCTTCCGTCGCCAGGTCGCCGGTGGCGATCTCGTCCATGCGGCCCACGGCCACCACGGCGCCGGCCACGGCCTTGTCCACCTTTTCGTTCTTCTGGCCGAACATGCGGTAGAGGCCGCCGATGCGGGTACCGGCCAGGGTGGCGCCGTCGGCCAGGTCGCCCGACCACAGGCGGCCGAACGACAGCTTGCCGGTGTGCCCGGCGTGCAGGGTCTTGAACACCTGCACCTGGGTGCCGCCGCCGGAAACGCCCAGGCGCTGGGCCGTCACCTCGTGGCCCGGCGCCTCGTGGCGCAGGATCTTCATCAGCCGCGTGATGCCGTGGTCCTGTTCGGCCGAGCCGAACACCACGGGGACGATCAGGTCCTGCTGCAGGTCGCGGGTCAGGTTGTCGTAGATCTCGTCGGTGGAGGGGGTGACTTCCTCCAGCAGTTCCTCCAGCAGGCCGTCGTCGAAGTCGGCCAGGGCCTCCAGCATCTCGCCGCGGGCCGATTCCTCGCGGTCCTGCTCGGCGTCGGGCATCGTCATCAGTTTCGAGGCCTGGCCGTCCTCCCACCGGAAGGCCCGCTCGCTCACCAGGTCGACCATGCCCACCACGTCGTCGCCCTGGCGGATGGGGATTTCGCGCAGCACCAGGGGCCGGTCGGAAATGCCCTGCAGGGCGTCCAGCGTCTGCTTCACGCTGGCGCCGGGGGTGTCCATCTTGTTGACGAACAGCACGTGGGGAATGTCGTGGTCGTCCAGCATCTTCAGCAGCGGGCCCACGGTCAGCGCCCGTTCGGGCTGCGGCTCGCACACCACCACGGCCACGTCGGCCACCATCAGGGCGTTGATGGAATCCTGCAGCAGCTCGATGGAGCCCGGGCAGTCGACGAAGGTCCACTCGTCGCCCAGGTAGTCGATGGTGGCGATGTTGGGCTCGGTGGTCATCTGGCGGGTCCGGGCCTCGGCCGCGGCGTCCCCCACGCTGTTGCCGTCGCGCACGCTGCCCTTGCGCCCGATGGCGCCGGCCCGCAGCAGCATGCTTTCCAGAAGGGTGGTCTTGCCACTGGTGTAGGAGCCGACGATGGCGGCGCAACGGGGTGCGGATTGGGTCACGGGGTCCTCCCTGGGGAACCTGGAGTTTGGGGGGCGGCTGCACAGGCGGAACCGCCCGGAGTCACGGAACAGACGAGCCTATCCGGACAGCCCGTGGATGCAAGAAAAAAGGGGCCGAAAAAGCCCCCTTGGAAAGATTCCGAAAAGCCCCGCCGGGGCGGGTTCAGGCGGCCCGGCGCAGTCCCCCGCCGGTCCAGGCGTCCAGGTCCGACGGGCGGAACGGCGCGCTGGCGAACTCCAGGCGAAGCTGTTCCAGCATGTCGCGGATTTCCGCCTCGCGGTAGGGGTCGGCCCCGGCGGCCCCGGCGTGGCGCTGGATGACCAGCGACGCGGCGACGGTCAGGCCCTCGAACACCTCCAGGCGGTCGCGGCACAGCATGGCGGGCTCCCTTGCATTGGCGATGGCCCATGGTAGGCCCGCACCCCCTAAGGGAGTCTTAAGGGCCTTGCGTTCGGGGTTCTTGACGGGGCCCCGGTTTCGCCCTGCAATGCCCCCTGCCCTTCAGGAGTCCGCCCCGTGCCCACGCCCCCCGTCGAACCCGTTCCCGCCGCTTCCGCCACCGGCAAGGCCCCGTCGCGGGCCGACGTGGTGGTCATCGGCGGCGGCATCGTCGGCGCCGCCACGGCCTGGCACCTGGCCCGGCGCGGCGTGTCCGTGGTGCTGTGCGAAAAGGGCCGCATCGGCGCCGAGCAGTCGGCCCGCAACTGGGGCTACTGCCGCCAGCAGGGCCGCGACCCCCGCGAGGTGCCGCTGATCAAGGAATCCCTGCAGCAGTGGCGCGACATGGCCCGCGACACGGGCCGCGACGTGGGCTTCCGCCCCGTGGGCGTGGCCCACCTGGTGGCCTCGGACGCCGAGATGGGGCCCATCGACCGGTGGATGGATCAGGCCCGCCAGCACGGCATCGACACCCGGCGCCTGAGCGCCAAGGAAGCCGCCGACCTGACCCCCGGCGCCACCACCGCCTGGGCCGGCGGCATGATGACGCCCAGCGACGGCCGGGCCGAACCCACCCTGGCCGCCCCGGCCCTGGCCGCCGCGGCCGCCGACCTGGGCGCCCAGGTGCTGGTGGACTGCGCCGTCCGGGCGGTGGAAACCACGGCCGGTCGGGTGTCCGGCGTGGTCACCGAACGCGGCCCCATCGCCACCGGCGCCGTGGTCTGCGCCGGCGGCGCCTGGTCGCGCCTGTTCCTGGGCAACCTGGGCCTGGACCTGCCGCAGCTGCGCGTGCTGGCCTCGGTGGCCCGCACCGGGCCCGGCGCGGCGATCACCGAGACGGCGGTGAAGACCCCCGGCTTCGCCATGCGCCGTCACCTGGACGGCGGCTATTCCGTGGCCCGGGCGGCCACGGTGGTGCACGACATCGTACCCGACAGCTTCCGCCTGTTTTCCGGCTTCGTGGGCAAGATCCGCTCCGACACGGAAACGGTGAGCCTGCGCCTGGGCCGGGCCTTTTTCGACGAACTGCGGCAGCCCCGCCGCTGGGCGGCGGACGCGGTGACGGCGTTCGAGCGCTGCCGGATCCTGGACCCGGCCCCCCACGGCCCGACCCTGGACCGGGCCATGGCCAGCCTGCGGGCCTGCTTCCCGGCCCTGGCCGGGGTGGCCGAGGTGAATCGCTGGGGCGGGATGATCGACGCCACCCCCGACACGGTGCCGGTGATCGGCCCGGTGGAGGCGGTGCCGGGGCTGCTGGTGGCCACCGGGTTCAGCGGCCACGGCTTCGGCCTGGGCCCCGGCGCCGGGCGCCTGGCCGCCGACCTGGTGACCGGCGACCGGCCCGTGGTGGACCCGTCGCCGTTCCGCTTCGACCGGTTCTAGGGCCGCCTTAGGTCAGCGCCGCGCAGGCCCGCTGGATGCGCCGGCAGGCCTCTTCCAGGGCCTCGGTCGAGGTGGCGTAGGACACCCGGAAGTGGGGCGACAGGCCGAAGGCCGCGCCCTGCACGGCGGCCACGCCCTCGGCCTCCAGCAGGTAGGTCACGAAGTCGCCGTCCGTCTCGATCACCTTGCCGGCGGGCGTGGTCTTGCCGATCACCCCGGCGCAGGACGGGTACACGTAGAACGCCCCCTCCGGCGTCGGGCAGCTCAGCCCCGTGGCCTGGTTGAGCATGGACACCACCAGGTCGCGCCGTTCCTTGAAGATGCGGCGCCATTCGTTCAGGAACGTGTGGTCCCCTTCCAGGGCGGCCACGGCGGCGGCCTGGGAGATGGAGCTGGTGTGGGTGGTGCTTTGCGACTGCACCTTGTTCATGGCCTTGATCAGGGCGTCGGGCCCGGCGGCCCAGCCGACGCGCCAGCCGGTCATGCTGTAGGCCTTCGAGACGCCGTTCAGGGTCAGGGTGCGGTCCCACAGCCGGGGTTCCACCTGGGCGATGGTGGTGAATTCGAAGTCGTCGTAGACCAGGTGCTCGTACATGTCGTCGGTCATCACCCACACGTGGGGATGGCGCATCAGCACGGCGGCCAGGGCGGCCAGGTCGTCGCGGGTGTAGGCGGCGCCCGTGGGGTTGGACGGCGAGTTCAGGATCAGCCACTTGGTCCTGTCGGTGATGGCCGCCTCCAGGGCCTGGGGCGTCATCTTGAAGCTGGCCTCGGCCGGGCAGTCCACGGTCACCGGCACGCCGTCCACCAGCAGCACGATGTCGGGATAGGACACCCAGTAGGGGGCGGGGATGATCACCTCGTCGCCCGGGTCCAGGGTCGCCAGCATGGCGTTGA
The DNA here is from genome assembly GCA_020446745.1 of Rhodobacterales bacterium. GTDB lineage: Bacteria > Pseudomonadota > Alphaproteobacteria > Rhodospirillales > JACKKN01 > JAGREA01. The sequence continues at coordinate 25,172 of JAGREA010000119.1, forward strand.
AGATGGTCTGCTTGCCGCCGCAGCCCACGGTGATCTGCTCGGGCGTGTAGTCCAGGCCGTTGTTGCGCTTGAAGGCGGCGGAAATGGCCTTGCGCAGGGCCGGCGTGCCGGCCGGCGCCGTGTACTTGGTCTCGCCCCGGTCCATGGCCGCCTTGGCGGCGTCGCAGATGTGGGCGGGCGTATCGAAATCGGGCTCGCCGGCGCCCAGGCCGATGACGTCCTGTCCGGCGGCCTTCAACTCGTTGGCCATGGTGGTGACGGCGACGGTGGGCGACGGCTGGATGCGGCTGAGTCGGGACGCGAGAAAGGCCATGTCTGATCCATCCTGGGGCAGGGGTGGAAAGGGAAACGGCCGCACCCTACGCCGGGCCCGGAGGGATGGCAAGGCCCCTCCCCCGCCGCCCGGAACTGCCCCGCCCCCTGCCCCGGGATCGCCCCATTCCGGCGCCACTTTCGCCCCACGGGCGGGGTCCAATGATCCTGTTGCCATCCGGCCCCATGCCAGAGAGAGGATCACCATGGACCGCCCCTTCATCGTTCCCGAGCGCCTGCCGCTCAGCCGGCCGCCCCGCCGGCGCCTGATGCCCGTGCTGGGCCGGGCGCTGGTCATCCTGGGCGCCGCCGCGGCCCTGTTCTTCATGGCCCTTGACGCGCCCCGCGCCGAAGGCCCCGCCCCCGCCGCCCCGGCGGCGACCTCGACCCCGCCTGCTCCCCCCGCCCCGGGCCTGGTCGATGCCGCCGCCCTGGGCGACGGGGGCCTGTTCCTGCCCGGACAGGACGGCCTGTTCCGCCCCGCCCCCCTGCTGGCCACGCAGATCGAGGCCGACGTCAGCGGCCTGGTGGCCCGCTACACGGTGAAGCACACCTTCCGCAACCCGGACAGCGGCTGGGTGGAAGGCATCTATGTGTTCCCCCTGCCCGAGGATTCGGCCGTCGACAAGATGCGCATGACCATCGGCGAGCGGATCATCGAGGGCCGCATCGAGGAAAAGGCGGCGGCCCGCAAAATCTATGACCAGGCCCGCCGCGAGGGCCGCCGGGCCGGCCTGGTTGAACAGGAACGGCCCAACATCTTCACCGCCTCGGTGGCCAACATCGGCCCCGGCGAGACGGTGACGGTGGAGATCCGCTTCCAGGAAACCCTCCGTCTGGACGGAGACACCTTCAGGCTTCGATTTCCGCTGGTGATCGGACCCCGATACATCCCCGGCGGCCAGACCGTGGCCGCCGTGGGCGGCCGCGGCTGGGGCGTCAACACCGACCAGGTGCCCGACGCCGAACGCATCACGCCCCCCGTGCGCCGGCCCGAACAGGGCCTGGGCAATCCCGTGGCCCTGGACGTGACCCTGGACCCGGGCTTCCCCCTGGCCGCCCTGGCCAGCCCCAGCCACGACGTGACCGTGACCGAGAACGCCGACGGCACCCGCCACGTGACCCTGAAGGGCGATGCCGTGCCGGCGGACCGGGATTTCGTGCTGGAATGGAAGGCCCAGCCCGGCGCCACCCCCACCGCCGGCCTGTTCCGCGAGACCGTGGACGGCAAGGACTACCTGCTGGTCATGATGATGCCGCCCGTGGGCCAGGCCAGGGACGTGATCAAGACCAAGGCCCTGGACCGGCCCCGCGAGGTGATCTTCGTCATCGACGTGTCGGGCTCCATGCACGGCCTGTCCATCGAGGGCGCCAAGACGGCGCTGCACGACGCCATGGACCGCCTGACGCCCCGCGACCGGTTCAACATCGTCACCTTCAGCAATTCGGCCGCGGCCCTGTTCCCGGCGGCCCGGCCGGCCGATGCGCCGGCCCTGCGCCAGGCCTCGGCCTTCGTCGACGCCCTGGAGGCCCAGGGCGGCACCGAGATGATGGGCGCCCTGGACCTGGCGCTGGACGGCCGCCACGACCTGTCGCGCATCCGCCAGGTGGTGCTGCTGACCGACGGCGCCGTGGGCAACGAATCCGCCCTGCTGACCCGCATCGAACAGGCCATCGGCGACAGCCGGCTGTTCACCGTGGGCATCGGTTCGGCCCCCAACGCCTACCTGATGACCGAGGCCGCCCGGGCCGGCCGCGGCACCTACACCTACGTGGAGGACGCGGCCCGGGTCGACACCGGCATGGACGACCTGCTGCGCAAGCTGGAACACCCGGTGCTGACCGACCTGCGCCTGACCCTGACCGACGCCACGGGGGCGGAAATCCACCCCGATCCCCTGCCCGACCTGTATGCCGGCGAGCCCCTGGTGGCGACCCTGCGTCTTGATGAGGCCAAGGGCGACCTGCGCCTGGCCGGCCGGTTCGACGGCGGCCTGTGGGAAACGGTGCTGCCGCTGACCGGCGGCCGGGAAAGCCCGGGCGTCGGCAAGCTGTGGGCCCGGGGCCGCATCGCCACCCTGATGGCCGGCCTGAGCCGGGGCGAGGACCCCGACGTGGTGCGCAAGGCCGTGCTGCACACGGCCCTGACCCATCAGCTGGTCAGCCGCTACACCAGCCTGGTGGCCGTGGACGTGACTCCGGTCCGCCCCGCCGACCAGCCCCTGGCCACCGGCGAGGTGCCCACCAACCTGCCCCACGGCTGGTCCCACGAGCACGTGTTCGGCCCCGACGCGCCCGGTGCCGTGCCCCAGCCCGCGCCCACCAAGGCCATGCCAGCCCCTGGCAAGGCGATGAAGGTGGCGCCCACACGGGCCATGGCGCCCGCGTCCGCTCCGGCTGGCACCTCGGCGGGTGTGGCATCCGGCGCACCGGCCCAGGATGCCGCCATGGCGCCGGCCAACCGGGCCGCCGGGATCAGCCTGTCGGCCTCGGGCGGCCACGTCACCGGCCTGCCCCAGGGCGCCACGCCGGCCCAGTGGCTGGCCCTGACCGGCACCCTGTCGACCCTGGCGGGACTGGCCCTGCTGGTCCTGCTGCGGCGCCGCCGCCCGGCGGCGTGAGGCGGCCGTGCGTCGCCGCCTCATCCTGCTGCTGGCCCTCGGCCTGGTGGCCGGGGGCCTGTGGCGCCTGGGCGGGGCCGGCTACATCGAGGCCAAGGCCCTGCTGGCCCAGGTGCTGCTGCGCCACGCCTGGGCCGACACCCTGGCCGGCGACCGCCAGGTGCGCCCCTGGCCCTGGGCCGACACCTGGCCCGTGGCGCGCCTGACCACGGCCGACGGCGCGGCGGACCTGATCGTCCTGGCCGGGGCCAGCGGCCGCACCCTGGCCTTCGGCCCCGGCCTGCACGATGGCGGGGCGCGCCCCAACGACCCGGGCCGGGTGCTGCTGGGCGGCCACCGGGACACCCACTTCCGGTTCCTGCGCGACCTGAAGCCCGACGATCGCCTGTACCTGACCTCGCCCGACGGCCTGCGCGTCACCTACCGGGTGGTGGAACGGCGCATCACCCACGTGGACCGGGCCCGCCTGGACATGCATCCCGGCGGACGGGTGCTCACTTTGGTCACCTGCTGGCCGTTCGACGCCCTGCGCCCCGGCGGGCCCATGCGCTATCTGGTGACGGCCGTGGAAACGCCCGATCCCCTGGCCCGGACGACCCTGCGCCAGGCCGATTCCAAGGCGATCAAAACGGGAACGAATGACGGGTGACAAGGCCCCATGGGAGCCCCTATCATGGCCCCCATGGACACCCCCGCCGACACCCTTCAAGACGCGCCCATGCTGTTCCAGCCACCCAAGCGGCCGCCCGTCCGGGATGGCCGGGAATTCCGCATTTCGTCGGACTTCCAGCCGTCGGGCGACCAGCCGGCGGCCATCGCCGAGCTGACCGCCGGCCTGGAGCAGGGCGAGCACGAACAGGTGCTGCTGGGGGTCACCGGCTCGGGCAAGACCTTCACCATGGCCCACGTGATCCGCAACCTGGGCCGCCCGACCCTGGTGCTGGCCCCCAACAAGACCCTGGCCGCCCAGCTTTACGGCGAGATGAAAAGCTTCTTCCCCGACAACGCGGTGGAATATTTCGTCAGCTACTACGACTACTACCAGCCCGAAGCCTACGTGCCGCGCACCGACACCTACATCGAGAAGGACGCGGCCATCAACGAGCAGATCGACCGCATGCGCCACGCCGCCACCCGGGCGCTGCTGGAGCGCGGCGACGTGATCATCGTCGCCTCGGTAAGCTGCATCTACGGCATCGGCGCCGTGGAGACCTACGCCGAGATGGTGCAGGAACTGGCCGTGGGGGCCGAGATGGCCCAGAAGGCCATCATCCGCCGCCTGGTGGAGCTGCAATACAAGCGCAACGACGCGGTGCTGGCCCGCGGCCTGTTCCGGGTGCGCGGCGACGTGATCGAGGTGTTCCCGTCGCACATGGAGGACCGGGCCTGGCGCCTGTCCCTGTTCGGCGACGAGATCGAGGGCATCTGGGAAATCGACCCCCTGACCGGCGAGAAGGTGGCGACCCTGGAATCGGTCACCGTCTACCCCAACAGCCACTACGTGACGCCGCGCCCGACCCTTCAGCAGGCCATCCCCAAGATCAAGGCCGAGATGAAGGAACAGGTGGCCGCCTTCACCGCCGAGGGCAAGTTCCTGGAAGCCCAGCGGTTGCAGGAGCGCACCACCTTCGACATCGAGATGCTGGAAACCACCGGCTTCTGTTCGGGCATCGAGAACTATTCCCGCTATCTGACCGGCCGCAACCCCGGCGAGCCGCCGCCCACCCTGTTCGAATACCTGCCGGAAAATGCCCTGCTGATCGTCGACGAAAGCCACGTGACGGTGCCGCAGCTGGGCGGCATGTTCCGGGGCGACTTCAACCGCAAGAGCACCCTGGCCGATTTCGGCTTCCGCCTGCCGTCCTGCGTCGACAACCGGCCCCTGAAGTTCGAGGAATGGGATTCCATGCGGCCCGACAGCGTGTTCGTTTCCGCCACCCCCGGCCCGTGGGAGATGGAACGCACCGGCGGCGCCTTTACCGAACAGGTGGTACGGCCCACGGGACTGATCGATCCCCTGTGCCTGGTGCGGCCCGTGGAGCACCAGGTGGACGACCTGCTGGGCGAGGTGCGCGACATGGCGCGCCGGGGCCTGCGCACCCTGGTCACCACGCTGACCAAGGGCATGGCCGAGGACCTGACCGAATACCTGCACGAGCAGGGGGTGCGGGTGCGCTACATGCATTCCGACATCGACACGCTGGAGCGCATCGAGATCCTGCGCGACCTGCGCCTCGGCGCCTTCGACGTGCTGGTC
>JAGREA010000120.1 GCA_020446745.1 Rhodobacterales bacterium
GATGGAAACCGTCTTCTCGCGGATGTCGGTGATGCGCATGGTGTTTCCTCAACGCGACTCAAGTCAGGAAAGGGCGTCGGCCACGGCCTTGCCGCAGGCCACGGTATCGGCCGTGCCGCCCAGGTCGCGGGTGCGCAGGGCCGGTTCGGCCAGCACCCGCTCGATGGCCGCCACCATGGCCGCCGCCGCCTCGCCGTGGCCCAGGTGGTCCAGCATCATGGCGCCCGACCAGATCTGCCCCACCGGGTTGGCGATGCCCTGGCCGGCGATGTCCGGCGCCGAGCCGTGCACCGGCTCGAACAGCGACGGGAAGTCCCGCTCCGGGTTGATGTTGCCGGCCGGGGCGATGCCGATGGTGCCCGTGCAGGCGGGGCCCAGGTCCGACAGGATGTCGCCGAACAGGTTGGAGGCCACCACCACGTCGAAGCGGTCGGGGTTCATCACGAACTGCGCCGTCAGGATGTCGATGTGGTACTTGTCCCAGGTCACGTCCGGGTACTGTTCGGCCATGGCCACCACCCGCTCGTCCCAATAGGGCATGGTGATGGCGATGCCGTTGGATTTGGTGGCCGACGTCAGGTGCCTGCGCGGGCGCCGCTGCGCCAGGTCGAAGGCATAGCGCAGCACCCGGTCGACGCCGAAGCGGCTCATCACCGTTTCCTGCAGCACGATTTCCCGTTCCGTGTCGGCATACATGCGCCCGCCGACCGAGGAATACTCGCCCTCGGTGTTCTCGCGCACGATCCAGAAGTCGATCTCGCCCGGCTGGCGCCCCGCCAGGGGGCAGGGCACGCCGGGCATCAGGCGGGCCGGGCGCAGGTTGACGTACTGGTCGAACTGGCGGCGGAACTGGATCAGCGAACCCCACAGGGAAATGTGGTCGGGCACCGTTTCCGGCCAGCCCACGGCGCCGAAGAAGATGGCGTCGTGGCCGCCGATGCGGTCCTTCCAGTCCTCGGGCATCATCTCGCCGTGCTTCAGGTAGTAGTCGCAGCAGGCGAAATCGAATTCGTCGAACCGCAGGTCCAGGCCGAACCGCTTGGCCGCGGCCTCCAGGGCCCGCAGGCCTTCGGGCATCACTTCCTTGCCGATGCCGTCCCCGGCGATGACGGCGATGTTCAGGGCGTTGTTCGACATGGCGCTCGCTTCCGTTCCGACGCGGGATACCGGTTATCCATAACCGACGATGGAAACGCGCGCGAGCGCCGTTTGCGCCCCGGGGGTCAGTCCTGCACGTGCCGCATGGTCAGGGCCATGGCGGCGCCCAGCAGGGCCAGCACCGACAGCAGGGCCAGCCCGGCCTCCAGCCCCCAGGCCAGCAGGGCGCCGGTAAGGGCGCCGGTCAGCAGCAGCAGCACGCCGATCAGGGTGTTGCTGAGCGCCACGTATTCGGCCTTGCGGTCGCCGCCGGCCAGGTCCACCACGTGGGTCTTGCGGCCGATGCGCACCCCGGCGTGGGCGATGCCCAGGATGAACAGGGCCCCGGCGTAGAAGGCGATCGAATGGGTCAGCCCCGGGGCCAGCACCAGCGCCGCCGTCACCGCCAGGCCCAGCAGGCCGGCCAGGGCCGCGGCGGCGGCCATGGTCAGGCGGCTGGAGCGGTCCGACAGCGTCCCCCACACGGCCGAGCTGACGGCCCCGGCCAGGCCCGAGGCGATGACCAGCCAGCCCAGGCCGTCCAGGGTCAGGCCCGTATCGCGCTGGGCCAGGGATACGTAGACCGGCCCCACCAGGGCCGTGGACAGCATCAGCGTGCGGGCGGCCAGGAACTTCTGCAGTTCCCGGTCGCGGGCCAGCAGCAGCACCTGGTCGCGCACCAGGTCGCCCAGGCCCCGGCCGCCGTCGGTGGCGCCCGGGTGTTCGGGGATCATCCAGAAGCTGGCCGCGGCCAGCAGCCACAGCAGCCCGGCGGCCATCAGGATCGCCATCAGCAGGCCGTCGGGCCGCGTCGCCGCCGGGGCCAGGGCCAGGTACAGGCCGACGGCGCTGGTGACGATGCCCGAGGCCGTGGCCGCATAGCCGCTGACCCGGCCGCGCCGGCCCTTGGACACGGTCTTGCCCAGGGTGTCCTTGGCGGCGATGGAGGCCACGCCCCGGGCCAGACTGAAGGCCAGCAGCAGGGCGATGATGGTCCACCCCGCCGGGGCGCCGCGCAGGCCCGCCAGGGGCAGCAGGCCCATCAGGATGACGCACAGGCCCTCCACCAGGCTGGACGCCACCCAGAAGCCCTTGCGCCGGGGGAAGCGGCGGATCACCCCGCCGACGATCACCTGGGGCAGCAGGGCCAGGGATTCGCGGATCGGCACCAGCAGGCCGACCAGGAACAGCGGCGCCCCCACGGCGCCCAGCAGCCAGGGCAGCACCACCTTGCTGTCGGCCAGGCCGTCGCCGGTCTTGCTCAGGGCCTGGGCCACCACCTGGTGGACGAAGCTGCGCGGCTGTTCGCGGCACTGGGCCTCGGGGATGTCGCGGCACAGGCGGGCGTCCTCGTCGCTGGTGACCAGGGCGTACAGGCGGAACGTCAGGCCGCCCTCGCCGGGTTCCAGGGGTGCGTGTGCCATGAAGGGGGACTCCCATCCCGCGCGGTGCCAGGGAACCCAGGATAGGGCACCGGTCTTATGCCGTCCTTGCCAAATGGGAAGGTTGGGGGCGGATGGGGGGCGCCCCCGGGGGGATCAGTCCCCCAGGGGCACGCCCTTCTTCAGCGCCCGGGCCCGGCGGCGGCGATAGGCCGGCACGAAAATCATCAGCAGGCCGATGACCAGCAGGGCCAGGGTCATGGGGCGGTTGACCATGAACGACACGCCGTCGGTCAGGTTCACGGCGCGGGCGAAGTTGTTTTCCATCATGCCGCCCAGGATGAAGCCGATCAGCAGCGGCGCCAGGGGATAGTCGGCGAACCGCAAAGCCGTGGCCGCCACCCCCAGGCCCACCAGGATCAGCAGTTCCGTGGCGTTGTTCTGGCCGATGTAGGCCCCCACCAGGGTGAAGAACAGGATGAACGGGATCAGGTAGTTGCGGGGAATGGTCAGCAGCTTGGCGATGTAGGGGATCAGCGGCAGGTTCAGGACCAGCAGCACCACGTTGCCGATGTACATGGAAATGATCACCGACCAGAACACGGTGGGGTCGTCCACCATCAGCCGCGGGCCCGGGTTGACGTTCAGGGCGATCAGGGCGCCCAGCAGGATGGCCGTGGTGCCCGACCCGGGAATGCCCAGGGTGAGCAGCGGCACGAACGAGCCCGAGCAGGCGGCGTTGTTGGCCGTTTCCGGCGCCGCCAGGCCCTTGATGGAGCCCTTGCCGAAGGCGTCCTGCTCCTCGCCCTTGGCGATGTTGCGCTCCACGGCATAGCCCAGGAACGAGGCCAGGGTGGCCCCGGCGCCGGGCATCACGCCGATCAGGAAGCCCTGGATGGACTGGCGGCCGATCACCGGGGCGATGGCCTTGGCCTCTTCCCGGGTGATGCGCAGGTCCTTGATGGCCTCGCCGGCACCGCCGGTGTCGCCCCGCTTGGGGTCCAGCACCAGGAACAGGGCCTCGGGCAGGGCGAACAGGGCCATGGCCAGGGTGATGAAGCTGAACCCCGACTGCAGGTCCTGGATGCCCATGGTGAAGCGCGGCGCGTTGAACAGGGCCGATTCCCCCACCGTGGCCAGGATCAGGCCCATCACCGTCATCATCAGGGCCTTCACCACCTTGCCGGTGCCGGCGAAGGCGGCGATGGCCGACAGGCCCACCACCATCAGGGCGAAGTATTCGGCCGAATGGAACAGCAGGGCCACGGTGGACAGCGCCGGGGCGAAGATCATCAGCAGGATGGCGGCGATGGTGCCGCCGCAGAACGAGCTGATGGCGGCGATGGTCAGGGCCTTGCCGGCCTTGCCCTGGCGCGCCATGGGATAGCCGTCGAAGGCCGTGGCCACGGTGCCCGCCACCCCCGGGGCGTTGATCAGGATGGACGAGGTGGAACCGCCGAAGATGGCGCCGTAGTACACGCCGGCCAGCAGGATCAGGGCCGCCGAGGGATCGCCGATGGTGATGGCCACGGGGATCATGATGGCGATGATGGACATGGGCCCCAGGCCCGGCAGCATGCCGATCAGGGTGCCGATGATGCAGCCGGCCACCACCAGTAGCAGGTTCTGGAGCGAGAAGGCCGTTTGCAGGCCCAGCAGGATGCCGTCGATCATGGCGCGGCCCTCCTAGCCCAGGAACCAGGGCAGGGGGCGCAGGAAGATGCCCAGGGCCTCCTGCACCAGCAGCCACACGGTCAGGGCGCCGGCCAGGGCGGCGACGGCCATCCGCACCCAGCGTCGCTCGCCCAGGATGAAGCTGGTGCCGAACAGGAACAGGGTGGTGGCGGCGATGAAGCCCACGGGCCGCAGCGCCAGGGCGTAGACCACCATGGCGGCGACCATGCCCAGGGCCTGGCCCACCTTGTAGTCGCGCCACTTGGTCAGGTCGATGGTGCCCAGCACGTCGCCCTCGGCATCCCCCGCCGGCTTGGGCGACAGCAAGATCATCAGGGACAGGCCCGCGCCCAGGATGCTCAGCACCGAAGGCATGGTGTTGGGCAGGAAGGCCATGTTCCGCTCGAACGGCAGCAGCGGATAGGTGAAGGCCGCGTACCCGTAGATCAGGCAGATCGCCAGGAACAGCACGGCGATCCATTTGTCCAACGCCATGGCGCATCCTCCCGCAACCAGGATCGGAAAAGCGGCGCCGGGGCGCGCGGCGGCGCCCCGGCGGAACGGTCGGTCAAGGGATCAGAGGAAGCCCAGCTGCTTCATCAGGTCCTTGATCTGCTGTTCCTGCTTGGTCAGGAAGGCGACGAACTTGTCGCCGGGATTGTAGATGTTGACCCAGCCGTTGCGGGCGCGCACGGCTTCCCACTCGGGGGTGGCGAACATCTTGGTGAAGGCGGCCACGTAGGCGTCGGCCTTGTCCTGGGGCAGCCCGGGCGGGCCGAAGAAGCCGCGCCAGTTCACGAACTCGGTGTCGTAGCCCTGTTCCTTCAGGGTCGGCGCGTCCTTGTAGGCGTCCACCCGTTCGGGGGCCGTCACGCCGATGATCTTCACCTCGCCGGCGTTGGCCATGCCGACGGCTTCCGAGAAGCCGGTGGACAGGGCCTTGATCTCGCCCGACAGCAGCGCCGCCATGGCCTTGCCGCCGGCGTCGTAGGGAATGTACTTCACCTGGGTCGGGTCGGCGCCGGCCGACTGCATGGCCATGGCCGCCACCAGGTGGTCCATGCCGCCGGGCACGGAACCGCCGCCGATGGCCACGGACCGCGGATCCGCCTTATAGGCCGCCACCAGGTCCTTGAAGGTGTTGATGGGGCTGTCCTTGTTCACCACGAAGGCGGCGTAGTCGCCGATGGTGCCGGCGATCATGGTCAGGTCGCGGAAGTTGTAGGGGAACCGGCCCACCAGCGAACGGATGACGATGGGCGTGGAATTGACCATCAGGGTGTCCTGGCTGGACTTGGCGTTCTCGATCAGATAGCCGATGGCCTTGCCGCCGCCGCCGCCCGACATGTTCTCGTAGGACGCCGTGCCGACGATGCCGGCCTTGGTCAGCGCCTCGCCGGTGCCCCGCGCGGTGCCATCCCAGCCGCCGCCGGCGCCGCCGGGAATCAGAAAGTGGATCTTGTCGATGTCCGCCGCGCCGGCGGGGCCCGCGCCCAGCAACAGGGCGGCAACCCCGGCCGCGAACGACAGGGTGCGGAACGTCTTGGAGACGCGCATGGATCAATCCTCCCAGATGAATCCCGATTTGTTGGTGCCTCCAGTCTGCACGCCCGAGCCTTCGCCAACCTTTCGCCAAACGGGGAATGGCGGCAAGATGGCCCCTTTCCGTGGCGGGGGCGAAGCGTGCCATGCGTGTCCTGCTGATCGAGGACGACCCCATCCTGGCCGACGGCCTGGTGCGCGCCCTGCGCCAGGCCGGCTATGCCGTGGACTGGTCGGGCGACGGGCCCGAGGCCGAGGCCATCCTGCGGGCCCAGGACTATGACCTGGTGGTGCTGGACCTGACCCTGCCGGGCCTGGACGGGCTGGAGCTGCTGCGCGGCCTGCGCGGCCGCCGGGCCGCCACCCCGGTGCTGATCATCACCGCCCGGGCCGAGGTGGACGACCGCATCCGCGGCCTGGACCTGGGGGCCGACGACTACCTGACCAAGCCCTTCGAGCTGGGCGAGTTCGACGCCCGGGTGCGGGCCCTGCTGCGGCGCAGCCGGGGGCGCGGCCTGGGCCGCCTGACCCTGGGCGGGCTGACCGTGGACATCGCCGCCCGCCGGGCCTTCATCGGCGACGCGCCGCTGGACCTGCGGCGCCGCGAATTCGGCGTGCTGGAGGTGCTGATGACCGCCCAGGGGCGGATCCTGGACAAGACCCGCATCATCGACCACGTGGCCGGCTTCGACGAGGAGCTGAGCCCGGCGGCGGTGGAAATCTACATCAGCCGCCTGCGCAAGAAGCTGGAACCGGCCGGCGTGGCCATCCGCGTGGTGCGCGGCGTGGGCTACGTGCTGGAAGCCGCATGACCGGAAGGGCGCCCCGTTCCTGGTCCATCCGCCGCCGCGTGCTGGCCTGGCTGTTCGCCGGCATGGCCCTGGTGCTGACGGCCAACCTGGTCAGCGGCTACTACGGCACCCGCGAGGCCGCCGACAGCGCCTACGACCGGCTGCTGCTGGCCTCGGCCTCGGCCATCGCCGAGCGCCTGGCGGTGACCGAGACGGGGCTGACCGTGGACATCCCCTACGCGGCCCTGGACATGCTGGCCTCCACGGCCCAGGACCGGGTGTTCTATGCCGTGCAGGCGTCGGACGGGTCGCTGGTCACCGGCTACGGCGACCTGCCGGGCCCGCCCGAGGCCCAGCCCCGGCGCGACCGCGACGCGCCCCGGTTCTACAACGTGGACTACAAGGGCGCCCCGGTGCGGGTGGTGGCGCTGCGGTCGTTCGTCAGCGGCGCCAACCTGTCGGGCTTTGCCCAGGTGCGGGTGGCCCAGACCCGCGGCGAACGCCAGGAACTGACGCTGCGCCTGCTGCGCCAAAGCGCCGTGTGGACCCTGGTCATCGCCCTGCTGGGCGCGGCGGCGGCGTGGCTGGGCATCAGCGTCGGCCTGCGTCCCCTGGAACGCCTGGGCGAGGCCCTGGGCCGCCGCTCGCCCGAGGACGTGCGCCCGGTGCTGCACGACGTGCCCACGGAATTCGCCCCCCTGGTGGGGGCCGTGAACGGCATGCTCCAGCGCATCGACAGCGGCCTCAGTTCCATGCGCCGGTTCATCAGCGACGCCTCGCACCAGTTGCGCACGCCCCTGGCCGGCCTGCACGCCCAGACCCAGATGGCGCTGCGCGAGACCGACCCCGGGGCGGTGCGCGATTCCCTGGCCAAGATGGACATCAGCGTGCGCCGCACCAACCGCCTGGCCCGCCAGCTGCTGAGCCACGCCCGGGCCGCCGAGCCCCTGGGCGCCCCGGCCCCCCTGGACCTGGCCGCCCTGGCCCGCGACACGGTGGCGGCCCTGAACGACCAGGCCCGGGCCAAGGACATCGACCTGGGCTACGAAGGCCCCGACCATGCCCCCATGGCCGGCAACGCCACCCTGATCGGCGAGCTGATGGCCAACCTGGCCGACAACGCCCTGCGCTATTCGCCGCCGTCCACGGTGGTCACCCTGTCGGTGGTGGCGGCGGCCGAGGGCTTCACCCTGCTGGTGGACGACCAGGGCCCGGGCATTCCCGCCGACCGGCGGGAAGAGGTGTTCAACCGCTTCGTGCGCCTGCCCGGCGCCCACCTGGCGGGGGGTGTGGAGGGCTGC
>JAGREA010000121.1 GCA_020446745.1 Rhodobacterales bacterium
GCAGTCGCGGGCACGGCCGGGCCGGTGCCGGAAACGGAGGCGCCGCCGCGGCGGACCACCAGGCGCGTGCCCTCGAGCTCCAGGATCAGCTCCTCGCACTGGGAACTGTCGATGATCTTCAGGATGTCGGCGACTTCCTTGTAGCTCAGTGTCACGCGGATCTCCCCTTCTTCTTCTTCAGGTCTCGGTGTCAAAGGTTCGGGCGTACCGCTCGGCCACTTCGCGCATCTTGGGCACGTAGGTCAGGGCGGTTTCCAGGGTCATGCGGGCCTCGGGGGCCGAAATGGCGATGCCACCCAGCACCCGTTCGCCGGGCAGGGTGACCGGCACGGCGATGCACACCACGCCGTCCATGAATTCCTGGTTGTCGACGCCCACCTTGGTCTGGCGGACCTCGGACAGGGCCTTGCGCAGGTGCATGGGGTTGGTGAGCGTGCGCGACGTATAGCGTCCCAGGGATACGGTGTTGGTTACCGCCAGCAGCTCGTTTTCCGAAAGCTGGCTCAGCATCAGCTTGCCGATGGCCGTGCAGTGGGCCGGCACCTGGCTGCCGGCATCGAACCGCAGACCCAGGGGCCACTTGGATTCCACGCGGTCCAGGTAGGTGACCTGGGCCCCCGTCAGGATGCCGTAGTTGCAGGTTTCGCCCACGTGGCGGGCCAGTTCCTCCAGCAGCGCGTGGCGGATGCCCCGCGCCGCCGTCGACAGCACCGTCTGCTGCGCCAGGTCGACCAGACGGGCGCCGCCGATGAAGCCGTTGCCGCCCTGGTCGCGTTCCAAGAAGCCCAGGTCGCACAGCATGTTGACGATGCGGTGGGCGCTGGGCTTGGAAATCTGCGTGGCGCGGATGATTTCCGACATGGTGGCCGGGTGCCGGTCGGCGGTCACGTATTCCAGCACCGTGAACGACTTGCCGGTGGCACCGGCATCCTTCAACTGTTCCATCCGGGCCGACCGCCGCCGCTCCCTGTCACTGGAGGCAACCCACGATTCCTTGGACTTGAGGGGTTTGTCGATCATTGGACCTTGACGCCTTCATTCCTGCCGAGCACTATGCACGAATCAAAAAATGAAATCAATCGTCTTGCATAGCGAGACGCACTTATCTGATCAGGTGACCCGTGCCGGCCCAGAAAAACCGCCCAGCGCTGTCGCGCATCCTCGTTGCCAACCGGGGCGAAATTGCCCTTCGGGCCATCCGATCCTGTCGCAGCCTAGGGATGGAGAGCGTTTCCGTCCACTCGGAAGCCGATCGCAACGCCCCCCACGCCTGGCTGGCCGACCGCAGCCTTTGCATCGGCGCCGCGCCCAGCCAGGCCAGCTACCTGAAGGCCGACGCCCTGCTGCACGTGGCCCAGGCCACGGGCTGCGACGGCATCTACCCGGGATACGGCTTCCTGTCGGAAAACGCCGAGTTCGCCACCGCCTGCGAGGACGCGGGCATCACCTTCGTCGGTCCCGCGGTGCAGGCGCTGCGCGACATGGGCGACAAGTCCAAGGCCCGGCGGGTGGCCCAGGAATACGGCGTGCCCGTGGTGCCCGGGTCCGAAAAGGCCTTCCACACCCTGGACGAGGCCCGCGCCGTGGCCGAGACCATCGGCTATCCCCTGCTGCTGAAGGCGCGATCCGGCGGCGGCGGGCGCGGCATGCGGGTGGTCGACGGGCCCGAGGCCCTGGCCGACGCCTTCATGGGCGCCAACCGCGAGGCCGAAAGCGCCTTCGGCGATGGCGCCCTGTACATGGAACGGTTCTTCCGCCGCGTGCGCCACGTGGAGGTGCAGGTGTTCGGCGACGGCGCAGGCGGCGTGCTGGCCCTGGGCGAGCGCGACTGTTCGGTGCAGCGGCGCCACCAGAAGCTGGTGGAGGAAGCCCCCTCGCCGGCCGTGGACGACGCCACCCGGGCCCGCCTGTCCAAGGCCGCCTCGGACCTGGCCGCCGGCATCCGCTACCGTGGCGCCGGCACGGTGGAATTCATCCTGGACGTGGACACGTCCGACGTCTTCTTCATCGAGATGAACACCCGCATCC
>JAGREA010000122.1 GCA_020446745.1 Rhodobacterales bacterium
AAGAAGGCATCCATCCAGGATCGGCGTCGACTGGCCAGGGACATGGCGGGGGTAAGCTCCCTTGGTGGCGGGACGTGGGCGCAGTATACATCACCCTTGATCGCCGCAAAGGGGCGCGAGAAGGGACCGCCATGGAGGCTTCCATCATCGCCGTGGGCAAGGCCCGCAAGGGGCCCGAGCAGGACCTGTTCCGGCACTATGCCGGGCGCCTACGCCCGCCCCTGGGCCTGCGCGAGGTGGAGGATCGCCGCGTCGCCTCGGCCCCCGTGGACACGCGCCGCCGGCGCGAGGCCGAGCTGCTGCTGGCCGCCGTGCCCGACGGCGCCGTGGTGGTGGCCCTGGACGAACGGGGCCAGGCCCTGGGCAGCGAAGACCTGGCGGCCCGCGTGCGGGCCTGGGAGGACGACGGCCGCCGCCACCTGGCCTTCATCATCGGCGGCGCCGACGGCCTGGACGATGCCGTGCGCGCCCGGGCCGACCTGGTGCTGGGCCTGGGCCGGCTGACCTGGCCCCACATGCTGGTGCGCGGCTTGGTGGCCGAACAGGTCTATCGCGCGCGCTGCATCCTCACCGGCCATCCCTACCATCGCGCGTAGAAAGGCGGAAAAAAGAAACCCCGCGAAGGCGGGTTCGAATCCCGGACGGAAGGGCCTATATTGGAAAGGTTCCCAAGCATCCGGGGATCAACCCGAGACCGGAGAGACCGCCATGCCCGAATCCTCGGCATTCCGTCCCAAGCCCGTCGTGCTGTGCATCCTGGACGGCTGGGGCAGCCGCCAGCCGGCCGATGACAACGCCATTTCCCTGGCCCCCACGCCCACCTGGGACCGCCTGATGTCCCAATGCCCGACCACCGAGCTGGACGCCTCGGCCGGCGAGGTGGGCCTGCCGGAAGGCCAGATGGGCAATTCCGAGGTGGGGCACATGAACCTGGGCGCCGGGCGGGTGGTGATGCAGGACCTGCCGCGCATCGATACCGCCGTGGCCGATGGCTCCCTGGCCGCCAATCCCCAGTTGCAGGACATGATCGCCGCCCTGAAGGCCAGCGGCGGGGCCTGCCACCTGATGGGCCTGATGTCGCCGGGCGGCGTCCATTCCATGCAGGACCACATGGTGGCCCTGGCCAAGGCCATCACCGGCGCCGGGGTGCCCGTGGTGGTCCATTCCTACCTGGACGGCCGCGACACCCCGCCCAGCAGCGCCGCCGGCTTCATGGCCAAGTTCGTGGATGACTGCCAGGGCCTGCCGGGCCTCCGCTACGGCGTGGTCAGCGGGCGCTACTACGCCATGGACCGCGACAAGCGCTGGGACCGGGTGGAAAAGGCCTACCGCGCCCTGGTGGACGGCCAGGGCGAGGCGGCGGACGATCCCGTGGCCGCCATCAAGCAGAGCTACGCCGCCGGCACCACCGATGAATTCGTCCTGCCCACGGTGATCGGCGGCTACGCCGGCATGGCCGACGGCGACGGGGTGCTGATGGCCAACTTCCGGGCCGACCGGGCCCGCGAGATCCTGGCCACCCTGGTGGACCCGGATTTCGACGGCTTCGACCGCGGCCGGGTGCCGACCCTGGCGGCCAAGCTGGGCCTGACGGAGTATTCCAAGGATCTGGCCCGCTTCATGCCGGCCATGTTCCCGCCCCAGACCCTGTCCAACATCCTGGGCCAGGTGGTGTCCGACGCCGGCATGACCCAGCTGCGCATCGCCGAAACGGAAAAGTACGCCCATGTGACGTTCTTCCTGAACGGCGGCGAGGAAAAGGTGTTCCCCGGCGAGGAGCGCATCCTGGTGCCGTCGCCCAAGGTGGCGACCTATGACCTGCAGCCGGCCATGTCGGCGGTCGAGGTGACGGACAACCTGGTTCAGGCCATCGGCTCGGCCAAGTTCGACGTCATCATCGTCAACTACGCCAACGGCGACATGGTGGGCCACACGGGCATCATCGACGCCGCCAAGCAGGCGGCGGAAACGGTGGATGCCTGCCTGAACCGCCTGTCGGCCGCCGTTACCGCGGCGGGCGGGGTGATGCTGGTGACCGCCGACCACGGCAACGCCGAACAGATGCGCGATCCGGTCACGGGCGAGCCCCACACGGCCCACACCCTGAACCCGGTGCCGGTGATCCTGGTCAACGGGCCCAAGTGGGCCTCCAAGCTGCACCGGGGCCGCCTGGCCGACGTGGCGCCCACCCTGCTGTCGCTGCTGGGCCTGGCCCAGCCGGCCGAGATGACGGGGCGGTCCCTCATCGACGGCGCCGACATGCGATCGGCGGCCGAATGACGTGATCCGGCGTCGCCTCCACCCGGCGGTGACGCCGGCCCCGGTGCCGTGGGTGCTGGCCCTGCTGCTGGCGGTGCCTCTGGCGGTGGCGCCGGCCGCCGCCTGGGCCAAGACCGACGGCCTGGACGCCCTGAACCGCAAGATGGAGCGCGAACAGGACCGCAAGGCGGCCCTGGACCGTCAGGCCCGGGCCCTGGCCGAGGATGCCCGGGCGGCCAAGGACGAACTGCTGCGCACCGCCGCCGCCGTGCAGGACCTGGAACAGGAAGCCACCCGCATCGAGGGCCTGATCGCCGACCTGGCGCGCGAGCAGGACCGCCTGCTGAGCCGCCTGGGCGAGCGCCGGCGCCAGGCCGCCGGGGTGCTGGATGCCCTGCAGCGCCTGGCCCGCCACCCGCCCGAGGCCCTGTTCCTGCGTCCCGGCAGCGCCGCCGACACGGTGCGCGGGGCCATCCTGCTGCGGGCCTCGGTGCCGCGCATCGAACGGCGGGTGCGCAGCCTGCGGGTGGATCTTGACGCCCTGCGGGACACCCGCCACGCGGCCGACGAGCGGCGCCAGGAACTGGCCGCCGCCCTGGCCCGGCTGGCCGGCCGCCGGACCGCCCTGGACGACCTGATGCGCCGCAAGGACGCCGCCGCGGCCCGCGCCGACAGCCGGCGCCAGGCGGCCGAACGGCGGCTGGCCGCCCTGTCGCGCCAGGCCGGCTCCCTGCGCGACCTGATGGACGGCCTGGCGGCCGAACGGAACATCCGCAAGCCCCAACGCAAGCCCGATCCCGACGTGGCGCCCGATACGGCCCCCGGGGCCGGCGCCGCCGAGCCGCCGGTGCCCCGCGAATCCGTGGCCAAGGCCCCCGTGGGGGGCACGCCCATCTCCCAGGCCCGGGGCCGCCTGGCCATGCCCGTGACCGGGCCGGTGGTCAGCGTCTACGGCCAGTCCACGGGCCAGGGGCAGACGGCCAAGGGGCTGACGATCCGCGCCCGCGGCGGCGCCACGGTGGTCGCGCCCTATGACGGACAGGTGGTCTTCGCCGGCCCCTTCCGGGGCTATGGGCGACTCTTGATCATCGAACATGGCGAGGGGTACCATAGCCTGCTGGCGGGCATGTCCCGCATCGACGGCGTGATCGGGCAATGGGTCCTGGCCGGCGAACCGGTCGGCGAAATGGACGGTTCCGGGGGCGAAAAACCGGTACTCTACGTCGAGCTTCGACGCAACGGTCGCCCGATCAACCCCCTTCCCTGGTTGGCGGCGCGCAAGGATAAGGCAAGCGGATGAGAACCTCTGCGATCATGCGGCCCGTTCTGGCGGGCGTCCTCGTTTCCCTCATGGCCTTCTCGGCGGGACCGGCGGCGGCCCAGGCGGAAAAGGCCGAAACCCAGGCCGATACCTATCGCCTGCTGGACCTGTTCGGCGACGTTTTCGAACGGGTGCGCGCCCAGTACGTGGAAAAGCCGTCGGACGAGGAGCTGATCGAGGCCGCCATCTCGGGCATGCTGCGATCCCTGGATCCCCATTCCAGCTACCTGAACCCCAAGAACTTCCGCGACATGCAGGTGCAGACCCGCGGCGAGTTCGGCGGCCTGGGCATCGAGGTCACCATGGAGAGCGGGCTGATCAAGGTGGTGTCGCCCATCGACGACACCCCGGCCTTCCGCGCCGGCATCGAGGCCGGCGACCTGATCAGTCACCTGGACGGCGAACCGGTCATGGGCCTGTCCCTGAACGAGGCGGTGGAGAAGATGCGCGGGCCCGTGGGTTCCGACATCCGCCTGACCGTGCGCCGCGAGGGCCGCGAGCCCTTCGACGTGAAGATCACCCGCGCCGTGGTCAAGATCCAGTCGGTGAAGTCGCGCCTGGAAGGCGAGGTCGGCTACCTGCGCATCACCTCGTTCACCGAGCAGACGGAATCCGGCGTCAAGCGGGCCATGAACACGTTCCACCAGGAACTGGGCGACAAGATGCAGGGCGTGGTGCTGGACCTGCGCAACAACCCCGGCGGCCTGCTGGACCAGGCCGTGGCCGTGTCCGACGCCTTCCTGGACCAGGGCGAGATCGTGTCCACCGGCTCGCCGCGGCGGCCCGAGGAGACCCAGCGCTTCAACGCCCGGCCCGGCGACCTGGCCGACGGCCTGCCCCTGGTGGTGCTCATCAACACCGGCTCGGCCTCGGCCTCGGAAATCGTCGCCGGGGCGCTGCAGGACCACCGGCGGGCCATCATCCTGGGCACCAAGTCCTTCGGCAAGGGGTCGGTGCAGACCATCATGCCGCTGTCGGGCCGGGGCGCCATGCGCCTGACCACGGCGCGCTACTACACGCCGTCGGGCAAGTCCATCCAGACCATCGGCATCTCGCCGGACATCGAGGTCAAGCAGGCCAAGGTGGAGATCCTCAACACCCCGCAGCGGCGGCGCGAGGCCGACCTGCGCGGCGCCCTGGACCGCAAGGACCAGAACGGCAATCCCCAGACCGGCGATGAGGAGAAGCCCGAATCCTCCGACGGCGCCGACGGTGCCGAGGACGGCGACGGGGACGCGGCGGCGCCCGTGGACTACCAGCTGGCCCGCGCCCTGGACCTGCTGCGCGGCCTGTCCCTGTTCAACCAGCGGATCGCCAAGTGACCCGGCCGGGGCGGCCACCGGCCGCCCCGCACGGCGCGACAAGGACGGGATCAACCCCGGGGGGGTGACGTGAAGCTCCCGAAGCTCCTGGGACGACGCAAGACCGACGACGAGGACGACGACGTCGACGGCGACGAGGGCTTCGACGCGCCCCCAAGCGATGCGGACCCCGGCACGGCCCGCCCGTTCGACGAGGCCGCCGAGGACGCCCACCGGCGCCGCGTGCTGTTCCTGGGCGCCCTGGGCGGGTCGGTCATCATCATCGC
>JAGREA010000123.1 GCA_020446745.1 Rhodobacterales bacterium
CCGGGCCGGGCAGGATTCCTTCTGCATCTGCCTGCCGGGCATTCCCCTGAACGAGGCCGCCCTGGTGCGCGACCGCATCACCGGGCTGCTCAGCCGCACGGCCTTCGCCCTGGGGTCGCCCGGCGCCGCCACGGCCATGCGCCCGTCGGCCGGCCTGGCCTGGTTCGAATCCGGCGACACCCCCGACACCCTGCTGCGCCGGGCCCGCCAGGGCCACGGCGAGGAGGCGGCATGAACGTTCTGGCCGGCGGGTTCGCCCCTTCCCTGGGCCGCACGGCCCTGACCATCGACGTGATCTTCGATCCCGTCTGCCCCTGGTGCTACATCGGCAAGCGGCGGCTGGAGCGCGCCCTGGCCATGCGCCCGGCCCTGAACGTGGGGCCGCAGAGCACGTCGCGCGTGTCGCTGCGCTGGCGGCCGTTCCTGCTGAACCCCGACCTGCCGCGCGAAGGCATCGACCGCACCACCCACCTGGTGAAGAAGTTCGGCAGCGAACAGCGGGTGCGGCGCATCTTCGGCGCCATCCGCGAGGCCGGCCTGTCGGTGGAGATCCACTTCGCCTTCGAGCGCATCAAGCGCACGCCCAATTCCGTCGACGCCCACCGCCTGGTGCGCTACGCCGACACCCACGGCAAGGCCGACCGGGCCGTGGAGGCCCTGTTCAAGGCCTATTTCGAGCGCGGCTGCGACACCGGCGACCGCCAGGAACTGCTGTCCATCGGCCGCGACCTGGAGCTGCCCTACGAGGCCCTGGACCGCTACCTGCGAAGCGAGACGGACATCGACGTGGTGTACGAGGAAAACGCCCGCGCCCACCGCCTGGGCATTTCCGGCGTGCCGTCCTACCTGTTCAACGGCGCGATGATGATTTCCGGCGCCCAGGAGCCCAAGGTCCTGGCCCGCATGATCGACGCCGCCATCACCACCTCGTCGGACTGATCGGCCCCGGTCAGTCCGGGCTCCACCCTTCCGGCCGCGGCGCCGGGGGGCCGTCCGTGCGCCAGGGCATGACCGGCACGGTGGAAATGGCGTTCTTGGGGCTGCCCTCGATCACCTTGTCGCTGTAGACCAGGTACACCAGCACGTTGCGCTTCTGGTCCAGGAACCGCACCACCTGCATGGTCTTGAAGATGATCGAGGTGCGCTTGGTGAACACCCGCTCGCCGTTCTCGAACTTCTCCTTGAAGGTGATGGGGCCCACCTGGCGGCAGGCGATGGAGGCGTCGGACGGGTCCTCGGCCAGGCCCAGGCCGCCCTTGATGCCGCCCTTCTTGGCCCGGCTCAGGTGGCAGGCCACGCCGCCCACCTTGGGGTCGTCGAAGGCCTCGATGACGATCTTGTGGTCCGGCCCCAGCAGCTTGAACACCGTGTCCACCGAGCCGATCTCCTCGGCCCGCGCCGCGCCCAGGACCAGCGGAATGGCGAACAGGGCGGTGGTCAGAACGGTCAGCAGACGGGTCATGGGTCTCTCCTTGTCGTCGGGCGGGGAGACTCGACACGCTCCCTTACGGCAAGACTTGGCCGCCCCCTTGGGACAAGACTTGGTCCAACGGCCCGGCGATGCAAGGGCCCGTTCCTTCAACCATGTCGAGGATTCTTACAATTCTGTGTTGCGCCGGGCCGCCCCGATGCCCGTCTTCCCCTGGGAATCCGCCCTTTGGGGCCGCTTGGCATGCGTCTTGCTAATATTCGAGTGCGTATTGGTTCCCGGACGCAGCCCCCTGTACCGGAGCCGATCCAACCCCCCACCCGAACTTTCGAGACGGGTACTTGGCGGTCTCTCCGGAGACCGCCTTTTTTTTGCTATTCCAGGAACCTGGCAAGCCGCTGAAAAAGTGGACCAAGCGGCGCCAACCCTTCGAGACGCCCCTGTGGGGCTCCTCAGGGTGAGGTTTTTCAATATGTTACGTCCTCGCCCCATTGGAGGCGCTTATCAGCCGCCCGCTACGCCGCCTCGGCGATGCCGGCCAGTTCCCGCAGCAGGTAGCGCACCCCTTCCATGCGCGCCGCCGGCACGTCCCAGGCGCGCTTGAACAGCAGGGTGTGGTCGGGCCGCAGGTTGGCCGTGCCCACCTGCTGGGTGATGAAGCCCACCAGCCCGGCCGGGTTGGCGAAGCTGTCGTTGCGGAACGACACCACGGCGCCCTTGGGCCCGGCATCCACCTTCTCCACCCCGGCGCGGCGGCACAGCTGCTTAAGGGCGACGACCTCCAGCAGGTTGCCCACCTCGTCGGGCAGGGAACCGAAGCGGTCCACCAGCTCGGCGGCGAAGGCGTCGATGTCCCCGGGCTGGCGCAGGTCGGCGATGCGGCGATAGAGGCCCAGGCGCACCCCCAGGTCCTGCACGTAGCGTTCGGGGATCAGCACCGGCATGCCCACGGCGATCTGCGGACTCCAGTCGTCCTCGGCGATGCCGTCGCCGTCCAGGCCCCGGGCCTCGGCCACGGCCTCCTCCAGCATCTGCTGGTACAGCTCGATGCCCACCTCCTTGATGTGGCCCGACTGCTCGTCGCCCAGCAGGTTGCCGGCGCCGCGGATGTCCAGGTCGTGGCTGGCCAGGGTGAACCCGGCGCCCAGGGAATCCAGGGTCTGCATCACCTCCAGCCGCTTTTCCGCCGCCGCCGTCAGCTTGCGGCCCGGTGGCAGGGTCAGGTAGGCATAGGCCCGCACCTTCGAGCGCCCCACCCGGCCGCGCAGCTGGTAAAGCTGGGCCAGGCCGAACATGTCGGCCCGGTGGATGATGATGGTGTTCACCGACGGCAGGTCGAGCCCCGATTCGACGATGTTGGTGGACAGCAGGATATCGAACCCGCCGTCGTAGAAGGTGCCCACCACCCCTTCCAGGTCCCGGGTCGCCATGCGGCCGTGGGCCACGCCGATCTTCAGTTCCGGCACCAGGTCGGCCAGGCGGGCGGCCACCGTGTCCAGGTCCTCCACCCGGGGGCAGACATAGAAGCTCTGGCCGCCCCGGTGGCGCTCGCGCATCAGGGCCTCGCGCACCACCACCGGGTCGAAGGGCAGCACGAAGGTGCGCACGGCCAGGCGGTCCACGGGCGGCGTGGCGATCAGGCTCATGTCACGCACTCCGGTCAGGGCCAGTTGCAGGGTGCGGGGGATGGGCGTGGCCGTGAGGGTGAGCACGTGCACGTCGGATTTCAGCTTCTTCAGCTTCTCCTTGTGGGCCACGCCGAAGTGCTGTTCCTCGTCGACGATCAGCAGGCCCAGGTCGCGGAAGCCCACGTCCTTGGCCAGCAGGGCGTGGGTGCCGATGATGATGTCCACGGTGCCGCGCTTCACCTCCTCCTTCACCGCCTTCACGTCCTTGGCCGACACCAGGCGCGACACCTGGGCCACCCGCACCGGCAGGTCGGCGAAGCGGGCCCGGAAGTTCAGGTAGTGCTGGCGGCACAGCAGCGTGGTGGGCACCACCAGGGCCACCTGGCGCCCGGCCAGGGCGACCACGAAGGCGGCGCGCAGCGCCACCTCCGTCTTGCCGAAGCCCACGTCGCCGCACACCAGGCGGTCCGTGGGGCGGCCCCGGGACAGGTCGTCCAGCACCTCGCCGATGGCCCGCTGCTGGTCGTCGGTTTCGGAAAACGGGAAGCGGGCGCAGAACTCGTCGTACAGGCCCTCGGGCGCCGTCATCACGGCGGCGGGGCGCAGCGTGCGGGCGGCGGCCACCTTGATCAGCTCCGCCGCCATCAGCCGCACCCGGTCCTTCAGCCTGGCCTTGCGGGCCTGCCAGGCGGCCCCGCCCAGGCGGTCCAGCTGCACCCCGGCCGTTTCCGAGCCGTAGCGGCTGATCAGCTCGATGTTCTCCACCGGCAGGAACAGCTTGGAATCGCCGTCATAGACCAGGCGCAGGCAGTCATGGGGTGCGCCGCCGGCCTGAATGGTCTCCAGCCCGTCGTAGCGGCCGATGCCGTGGTCCACGTGCACCACCAGGTCCCCCGTTTCCAGGGAGGCGGCCTCGGCGATCACGTTTTCCGCCTTGACCCGGCGGCGGCTCGGGTGGGTCAGGCGGTCGCCCAGGATATCCTGCTCGCCCAGCACCGCCAGGTCCGGCGTCGAGAAGCCGTGTTCCAGGCCGACCCGGGCGATGGCCGCCATGCCCTTGGGCAGGTCCCCCACCCGGGCCCAGTCGCCCACCGTTTCCAGGGCCGCCAGGCCGTGTTCCGTCAGCAGGGTGCGCAGGCGGTCCCGCGAGCCGTTGGTGTAGGCGGTGATCAGCACCCGGCGCCCGGCCCTGGTCTGCTCGGCCACGTGCTGGCGCACGGCGTCGTAGACGTTCACGTCGGCCCGCAGGCGGGCGTCGGCGAAGGTCTGGCCCGGCTTGCCGCCGGCGTCCACGGCCGCCGGCCCCTCGGGCACGGCGAAGGGCGACAGGGCGGCCACGGGGCGGCCGTCCAGGGCGTTGGTCCAGTCGTCGTCGGACAGGAACAGGCGTTCCGGCGGCACCGGGTTGTAGACGCCCCCGGCGGCCCCGGCCAGGGCGCCGGACAGGTCCTTGCGGGCGACGTAGTATTCGGCGATCAGCTCCTGGCGCGCCGTCCGGGCCTCGTCGGCCTGGTGGTCCAGCACCACGGTGGCCCCGGGCAGGTAGTCCAGCAGCCCGTCCAGGCTGTCGTGGAACAGGGGCAACCAGTGTTCCATGCCCATGTGGCGGTGGCCGGCGGACACGGCCTCGTACAGCACGTCGTCGCCGCTGACGGCGCCGAACAGTTCCCGGTAGGCCGAGCGGAAGCGGGTGCGGGCGGGCTCGTCCAGGGGTACCTCGCTGACCGGCTTCAGGTCCATGCGGTCGCGGGTGCCGGTGGTGCGCTGGCTGGTGGGGTCGAAGGCGCGGATGGTCTCCACCTCGTCGCCGAAGAAGTCCAGGCGCAGGGGGGTGTCGCTGCCCGGCGGGAACAGGTCGACGATGCCACCGCGCACGGCGTACTCGCCGGGCTCGCGCACCGTTTCCGAGCGCACGTAGCCGTGGCCGACCAGGAAGGCCGTCAGGTCGTCGGGGTCCAGGCTCTTGCCCACGGCCACCGACAGGCTGGCACCCTGGAACGACACCCGGGGCGGCACCCGCTGCAGGGCGCCGGACACGGTGGTCAGCACCACCCGGCCGCAGGCCGGTTCGTGCAGCAGGCGGGTCAGGGTGTCGATGCGCCGGGCGACGATCTCGCCGTTGGGCGACACCCGGTCATAGGGCAGGCAGTCCCAGGCCGGGAATTCCAGCACCTGGATGGCCGGGGCGAAGAAGTCCAGGGCCTCGGCCATCAGCGACAGATGCACGTCGTCGCGGGCCACGAACAGCACGTCGCCGTCGGTCAGCGACGCGGCCAGGGCGGCGATCACCCGGGCATCGTGGCCGCCGGGGGCGCCGCCCACGGTGATGCGGCCGGGGGCCTTCAGGCGATCGATCAGGGCCCTCATTTCAGTCCCGCTCTTCGGCGCTGGCCCGCAGCAGGGCCATGACGTCGTGGTCGAAGGCGGCGGGCACGCCGGCCTTGCCGGTCACCCACTTGAACAGGTCCACGTCGTTCTCTTCCAGCAGCCGTTCCAGGCGGTCCAACTGGTCGTCCGACAGGGCTTCCAGGTGCCGTTCGGCGAAACGGCCGAAGATCACGTCGTTCTCGGCCATGCCGCAGTGGTGGCAGCGGAACCACAGGCGCTTGCGCCGGGCGTCGAGCATGTCGGGGCCTCTTCAGGAAACAGGGCCATAGGGTATAGTGCCTCTCACCTGTTCTGTCAGCCCTGGCCTGCCCCCATGCGCCCGGAAATCCTCTATCCCCTGTTCGCCAAGGTGACGGACCTGGACGGCGTCGGCCCCCGGCTCACCGGGCTGCTGGAAAAGCTGGCCGGGCCGCACGTGGTCGACCTGCTGTGGCACCTGCCACCCAGCTTGATTGACCGGCGCCACACGCCCAAGGTGGCCGAGGCGCGGGAGGGCGAGATCGCCACCATCACCGTGCGGGTGGACCGCCACCAGCCGCCGGCCAGCAGGCGCCAGCCCTACAGGATCATCGTGTCCGACGACACCGGGTTCATGACCCTGGTCTACTTCCACGCCCGGCCCGACTACCTGCACCGCATCCTGCCGGAAGGCGAGATGCGCGTGGTCTCGGGCCGCATCGAGGACTTCGGCGGGGCGCGGCAGATGCCCCA
>JAGREA010000124.1 GCA_020446745.1 Rhodobacterales bacterium
CCAAGAAGATCATCTTCCACCCCAAGATGATGCCCGGCATCGTGGTCGCCGACCCGGCCCTGACCGTAGGCCTGCCGCCCCACATCACCGCCGCCACGGGCATCGACGCCCTGACCCATTCCCTGGAGGCCTACTGCTCGCTGGGCTACCACCCCATGGCCGACGGCATCGCCGTGGAAAGCCTGCGCCTGATCAAGGACTGGCTGCCCCGGGCCGTGGCCGAGGGCACGGACCTGGAGGCCCGGTCCCACATGATGGTGGCGTCGTCCATGGGCGCCACGGCGTTCCAGAAGGGCCTGGGCGCCATCCACGCCCTCAGCCACCCGGTCAGCGCGCTGTACGACACCCACCACGGCCTGACCAACGCCGTGTTCACGCCCTATGTGCTGGCCTTCAACCGCCCGGCCATCGAGGACCGCCTGACCCGCCTGGCCCGCTACCTGGACCTGCCCAACCCCTCGTTCGGCGCGGTCATGGACTGGATTCTGGGCCTGCGGCAGGACCTGGGCATCCCCCACACCGCCGACGCCCTGGGCGTGGAGCCGGCGCGCCTGGACGAGATGGCGGAAAAGGCGGCCGTGGACCCGCCGGCGGCCAGCAACCCGGTACCCGTGACCGTGGCCGACATGCGCCATCTGTACGAGGCCGCCCTGGCCGGCCGCCTGTAGAAAACGGAGGGTCTGTCCGGCCAGGAACCGGACAGGTCTTCGTTGAATGATGGATTCGATCTGCTACCATGGCGCCAGGGGAATCCTGACGACGGGTGGGGATATCGATGACAGGCGTCCACGGGCGCGCGGTGGCGGCGGTTCCGCCACCGCCGAGGATTTTTGGGCCGACGCGACCGGGCCGGGGGGGCGCGTGACCATGCGGTGGTCCGTGCCCTGGGTCGCCTACCTGGCCGTGTTCGTCGGCGTCTGCGGCCATGCCTCCAGCGAATTCGTCGCCGTGCTGTCGGGCCTGTCGGGGCCCGAGGTCTCGGTGTGGCGCTACCTGCTGGGCGGCGGCGGGCTGGTGGCCTGGGCCCTGCTGACCCCGGGTTCACGCGACCTGATCACCCCCCTGCGGGAACGGGGCCCCACCCTGGTGGCCCTGTCCCTGTCGGGGGTCAGCGCCACCTACCTGGCCTTCCACTGGGCCCTGGACTTCGCCAGCGTGATCCAGGTGGCGACCATGGTCACCACCATCCCCATCTTCGTCGGCCTGATCAATCTGGGCATCAACCGGGTGCCCGTGTCGGCGGCCAAGTGGGTCAGCGGCGTGGCGGCGGTGATCGGCGTGGCGCTGCTGCTGACCGACGGCGCCGTGGCACAGCTGGCCGGCACCGGGCCGACCTTGATCGGCGTCGGCCTGGCCCTGCTGTGCGCCGCCCTGGGTTCGGGCTATGCGGTGCTGGCCCGGCCGCTGATCGGCCAGTACGGGGCGCTGCGCATCACCGCCATCACGCTGTTCATCGGCGGCCTGGGGCTGTGGGGGTTCGTCGGCCTGGCCTGGGGCCTGTGGGTGAACCCGCTGACCCTGTTCGACCGCCCGGACCGCGAGGCCTGGTCGCTGCTGACCATCGGCCTGTGGAACACCACCATCACCCAGTGGCTGTGGATCGGCGGCCTGGCGGCGGTGCCGGACATCACCCGGGGGTCGTCGCTGTTCTTCCTGAAGCCGGTGATCGCCGCCGCCCTGGCCCTGGTGTTCCTGGGCCAGACGGTGACGCCGTTCCAGATCCTGGCCATCCTGGTGATCTGCGGCGCCGTGGCGGCGGAGCTGGTGTGGCCGGAGGCGAAGGGATAGGGGCGCCGTCCGGGCCGTCCCCCTACCCCGCCAGATCTTTCGCCAAATCCCGGGCCAGGCCCATGTACAGGGACAGGTGGTCGAACGGCCGCGCCGTGGCCGGGTCGGTGCGGCCCAGATTCCAGCCGATGGTCTCGAAGTGGTCGGCCCTGAGCGTCCCCCGGTGGGTGCCCCACACCGACGACGCCAGGGGCACCAGGCCGTCGTTGTCGCCGGCCACGGCCTGGATGACCTCGGCCCAGGGGCGCAGCAGCAGGGGGATTTCCGCCACCGGCCGCACCCCGCCGTAGGAGCCATAGGCCACGTCCGGCCGGTCCGGCACCTGGGCGTTGAAGGCCCGGCAGGCGTCGGTGGTCAGGGCGGCGATGGCGTGGCCCCACACGGTGCGGCCCAGCAGGGCCACCAGGCCGCCGCCGGCCATGGTGGCGTCGGCGATGGGGCTGCCCCGGTGGGGCGTGCCCACGGTGATGACGGCCTTCACCCGCCGCAGGGGGTCCAGGTGGCAGGCCAGGTAGCGGGCATCGAGCCCGCCCATGCTGGAGCCCACCAGGACGATGCGCTCCGCCGCCACGCCGTCAAGCTGCCGGGCCAGGTCCCGGGCCCGGCCTTCCACGTCCTGGAAGTTGGACACGGTGGTAAACAGGGCCCGCAGGCCGGCCCGCGCCAGTTCCGGCGCCAGGTCGCGGAAATAGCGGATGGGATAGCCCGGCAGGGGAATTTCGTCGAAGCCCCCCAGGCCGTGGGCGAAGACGAACAGGGTCATGCCTTGACCCGGCCGGCGGTCGGGTCGTACAGCGGCCCGGCCTGGAACCGGCAGGGCACCCGGCGGGTCGCCACCTCCAGGGCATAGGACCCGGCGGCCAGGTCGGCCGGGGTGACGCCGGCCGGATCGCGCACGTAGCCGTAGCCGATGTTCAGGCCCACCGTGTGGCCCCAGCCGCCGCTGGTCAGCCAGCCCACGGGCTTGCCGTCCTTCAGGATCGTCTCGCGGCCCAGCAGCACCACCGCCGGGTCCTCCACCACGAAGCAGCCCAGGCGCTTGGCCACGCCCCGGGCCCGCTGGCCTTCCAGGGCGTCGCGGCCCATGAAGGGGCGCCCGCTCTTGAACTTCACGGCCCAGGCCAGGCCGGCCTCGATGGGCGTGTGGTCGGGGCCGATATCGGCGGCCCAGGCCCGGTAGCCCTTTTCCAGGCGCAGGGACTCGATGGCCCGGTAGCCGGCGTCCACCAGGCCGAAGGCCTCTCCGGCCGCCGCCAGGGCATCGTACACGGCCCCCAGACCGTCGATGGGCACGTGCAGTTCCCACCCCAGCTCGCCCACGTAGGTGACGCGCAGGGCCCACAGGTCCACCCCGGCGAGGGTGACGGACCGGCAGGCGCCGAAGGGGAAGTGCTCGTTGTCCAGGGCCGCCACGCCCAGGGCCGTCAGCAGGTCCCGCGACGCCGGGCCCATGAGGGCCAGGGTGCCGAAATCGCGGGTCACGTCGGTGATCGCCGCCTCGCCCCGCAGGTGGTCGCGGATCCAGTGGAAATCGTGGGTGCGCGACCCGGTGCCGGTGACGATGTAGAACCGGTCGGCGGCCAGGCGGGCCACCGTCAGGTCGCATTCGATGCCGCCCCGCCCGTTCAGCATCTGGGTATAGGTCAGGCGGCCCGGCGCCTTGGTCACGTCGCCGGCACAGATCCAGTCCAGGGCCCCCTCGGCGCCCGGCCCCGTCACCAGGTACTTGGCGAACGAGCTTTGGTCGAACAGGGCCACCCGCTGGCGCGTCGCCTTGTGCTCGGCGGCCACGGCGTCGAACCAGTTGGCGCGGCCGAAGGTGGGGATGTCGCGGGCCTCGGCGCCATCGATGGCGAACCAGTTGGGCCGCTCCCAGCCCATCTTCTCGCCGAAGCAGGCGCCCCGGGCCCGCAGCCGGTCGTACAGCGGCGAGCGGAACACCGGGCGGCCGCTGTCGTGCTCCTCGGCCGGCCAGGCGACGCCGTAGTGCTTGCCGTACAGTTCCAGGGTGCGGGTGCGGACCCAGGCCACGTCCGCGTGGTGGGGGCCGAAGCGGCGGATGTCCACGGGCCACAGGTCCATGGGCGCCTCGCCGCCGTCGATCCATTCGGCCAGGGCCTTGCCGGCCCCGCCGGCCGAGGCGATGCCGAAGGCGTTGAACCCGGCGCCCACGTAATAGCCGGCCAGCCCCGGCGCCGCCCCCAGGATGAAGTTGCCGTCGGGGGTGAAGGATTCGGGGCCGTTCACCAGGTCCTTGATGCCCGCCGTTTCCAGGGCCGGGACGCGGGCCAGGGCCTGGGCCATCATGGGCTCGAAGTGGTCCCAGTCGCTGTCCAGCAGGGTGAAGTGGAAGCCGGGCGGGATGCCGTCCACGGCCCAGGGGATGGGGTTGGGCTCGTAGCCGCCCATGACCAGGCCGCCCACCTCCTCCTTGAAATAGGTCAGGCGGTCGGGGTCGCGCAGGGTCGGCAGGTCGCGGGGCAGGCCGGCGATGGGCTCGGTGATCAGGTACTGGTGCTGGACCGAAACCAGGGGCACGTTGACCCCGGCCAGGGCACCGAATTCCCGCGCCCACTGGCCGGCGCAGTTGACCACCACCTCGCAGGCGATGGTGCCTTGGTCCGTCTCCACCCCGGTTACCCGGCCGCCCGCGAGGGTGACGCCGGTGACGGCGCAGTCCTCGATGATCGTCGCGCCGGCCATGCGGGCGCCCCTGGCCAGGGCCTGGGTGATGTCCGACGGGTTGGCCTGGCCGTCGCTGGGCGTGAACACGGCGCCCACCAGGTCGTCGGCGTCCATGACCGGCCACAGGGCCTTGGCCTCGGCGGGCGTCAGCACGTCCATGTCCAGGCCGAAGGAGCGGGCCGTGGTCACCTGGCGCTGGTATTCGGTCATGCGCTCGGCCGTGCAGGCCAGGCGCAGGCAGCCCGAACGCTTCCACCCCGTGGCCAGGCCGGTGATGGCTTCCAGGCTTTCGTAAAGCGCCACGCTGTCGGTGAGCATGCGGGTGACGTTGGCGTTGGAGCGCAGCTGCCCCACCAGGCCGGCGGCGTGGAAGGTGGAGCCGCTGGTCAGCTTGGCGCGTTCCAGCAGCACGGTATCGGTCCAACCCAGGCGGGCCAGGTGGTAGGCGACGGAACAGCCGATGATGCCGCCGCCGACGATGACGGCCCGGGCCTGGGTGGGAAAGGAACTCATGGGGTCATCGGTGCTCCGTGCAGAAGGTGTCCCAGGCCGCGTCGAAGCGGGCCAGGTTGTCGTCGGTGTAGGTGGCGTAGTCGTAGTCCAGGGTGGAATGGATCTCCGACACCATGGACCACATCGTTTCCCGCAGCAGCGAGGCGCAACCCATGGCACGGAAGGCCCGCCAGCGGGCGCCATGGGCCGGGGCGCCGTCATAGGTTTCCAGCAGGTAGCGCGCCGTGGCGTCGTCCAGGCCGTTGTTGGTGGCCAGGTTGGACAGGTCGAACAGCGGGCTGTTGAGGCCCGCGTAGTCCCAGTCCACCAGCCACAGGCGGGTGCCGTCGTCGATCAGGTTGGCGGCCAGCAGGTCGTTGTGGCCGAACACCAGGGTGACGGGCCCCACGGCGCCCTCCAGGGCTTCCGCCGCGGCGGCCAGGCGGTCCAGCTCGGCCGCCCGGCGGCAGGCCCCACCGCGCAGGCGACGCTGGTAGTCGCGCAGCACCTGGAACACCCAGAAGGCCAGCACCGCCCCTTCCAGGTGGCGGGGAATGGCCTGGTGCACCCGGCGCAGCAGGGGCACCACCCGGTCGATCATGGCCCGGTCCCGCAGGTCCCCGGGCGTCAGGGTGCGGCCATCGATGAAGTCCAGCACCAGGGCCCCCGGTTCGGCGTGGACCACGGCCGGCGACACCCCGGCGGCGTGGGCGGCGCGGCTGGCCGCCAGCTCGTTGAACCGCATCACGCCGTGCTCGGGGATGTCAGCGCCGATGCGCACCACATGGCGCCGATCGCCGTCGTCGACCACGAAGTTGGTGTTGGTGATGCCGCCGTCCAGGGGCCGGGGCGTCACCGGCCCCGACCAGCACGGCAGGGCCGCCGCCCGGGCCAGGGCGTCGCTCACCGGCGGGTCTCCGCCCGGTGGGGCAGCAGGGCGTGGGTCACCCAGTTGGCGCATTCGATGCGCAGGCGCCCGGGGTCCAGCACGTCGTCGTCCAGGCCCAGGCGCCAGGCCAGGTCGCGGCGGCCCGGATCGGCATGCAGGGCGATCAGGTCTTCCGCGTGGTCGGCCATGGCGTCGGCGTCGGCCAAAAAACCGTCGGCCACCATCTGTCCGCCGTAGCGGGCCATCAGGCGGGCGATCTGGTCCAGGTCGTATTCCGGGTGGTACTGCACGCCCCAGAAGGTGCCGAAGGCCAGGGCCTGCACGGGGCTGTGGCCGTTGGTGGCCAGCACCGCGGCGCCGGGCGGCACGGTGGTGACCTCGTCGTAATGGATGGCGATGGTGTCGAACACCGGCGCCTTGCCGGCATAGAAGGGATGGTCGCGCCCGGCCGGGGTCAGGGTCACCTTGCGGGCGATGCCCACCTCGCGGCCGTTGGGGCTGCGCCCCACCACGCCGCCGGCGGCCACGGTGGCCACCTGGGCGGCCCAGCAGCTTCCGGTGAACGGTACGCCGGCGGCCAGCACCGCCTTCACCAGGTCCACCTGGCGGGTCACGGCGGGGATGTCGTCATAGACATGCAGGCCCGACCCGCCCATGACCACGCCGTCGTAGTCGGCCAGGGACGTACCGGCCGGCAGGGCCGCGTCGCCGTCGGCCGGGGCGACCCCGTCGAACCGGGCGCCGGGCACCAGGGGTTCCAGCAGCGCCCGGTACAGGGTGCTGCCCGTGCGGGCGCCGGCGGCCTCCATGGCCGCGTTCATGTCGTCCCCGTTGCCTTCGATGATCAGGATCCGCACGTCTTCCCGCCCCATGTTTCGCTGTCCCCCCCCTTGTCCCGTTCGGCGCCCGCCGCCTCAGCGGCTGGGCTTCCAGGCCGCGGCCTCGCGCCGGGCCTCGCGGATCTGGAATTGGCTCATGCCCTGGGCCAGCCGCTCGCGGGCCTTGGCCGGGTTGAAGGTGCGCCGCACCGCCATGGCCTCGGCCGCCCGGGGCAGCACCAGGGTGTACCACATGTAGGCCTGCACCGGGTCCCGGTCCACGCCCCAGCCGTGTTCGTACATGGCGCCGATCAGGAACTGGGCCGCCGGATGGCCCCGCTCGGCGGCCCGGCGGTACCAGTCGATGGCCTCGCCGTAGGACTGCACCACGCCGCGGCCGCTGAAATGCATCTCGCCCAGGCGGAATTCCGCTTCCGGGTCGTCGCCCAGCTGGGCCGCCACCCGGTACCAGTCGGCGGCCTTGTAGGGGTCCGCCTTCACCGCGCCGCCCTGTTCCAGCAGGCCGCCCAGGGCCACCATGGCGCGCACGTGGCGCTGGCGGGCGGCCCGGTCGAACCATTCCAGGGCCTGGCGCGGCCGGGGCGGACCGTCCAGCCCGTCGCGGTAGATGACGCCCAGCTGGTACTGGGCGTCGGGTTCGCCGGCCTTGGCCCGCGCCGCCACCTCCGCCACCGGTTGGCTGGCCGAGGCGAAATGGGGCATGGCCACGTGCATGTCGCCCTTGCCGCGCACCACCAGGTACCAGCCCATGACCGCGGCGGCCAGCAGGGCGGACATGGTCAGGACAAGCAGGGTCCGGGTGCGCATGGGGAACTCCGCGAAACGGCAGGGCGTGGGGTCGGCAAGGGGACCCTACACCCGGATGGGCTATTGCGCCACGCCCCGGGTGTTGTGGTCGTTGTTGCCCAGTTCCTGCTGGCCGTCGTGGTGCGGATCGCGCTGGGTATAGCAGCTGGCCCGGCCCAGGGTGCGGTAGCAGTGCACCAGCGGTTCGGGATTGGGTTCGTCCTCGACGCAGTAGGTCTGGCCCCGTTCCGTGCGGATGGTCGAGCAGTCCTTGCCCGAATAGTAGGAAATCACGTGGTCGGGGATGGTCTTGTCCGTGCCCATCACCGTGGCGACGTCCAGGATGGCCAGGTCCGAGCAGGCCGGCAGGGCCAGCAGGGCGGCGAACAGGGCCAGGGGTGCGGTCGCGCGCATGGGGTTCCTCGCGGATGGCCGGGTGGAATGGCCGGAAAAGACACCAAAACCAGCTTTCAGTGTTCGCCCCACAGGGTTAAAACGGGGTTAAGCCAGACAACCGCGCCGCCCGCGCGCACGAAAAAGGAGACGCCCCATGGCCATGGAAACGCCCATCTGCGACTTCGGCTGGAAAGCCCCCGATTTCCGCCTGACCAACATGGTCGACGGCAAGGAATACACCCTGGCCGACGTGGCCGGGCCCAAGGGCACGCTGATCATGTTCATCTGCAACCACTGCCCCTACGTGAAGGCGGTGATCGACCGCATCGTGCGCGACGCCAAGGAGTTGCAGGCCGCCGGCATCGGCGTGGCCGCCATCATGTCCAACGACCCCGACGACTACCCCGAGGACGCGCCCGACCGGATGAAGCCCATGGCCGAGGCCAACGGCTTCACCTTCCCCTACCTGCTGGACGCCACCCAGAACGTGGCCAAGACCTACGACGCCGTGTGCACGCCCGATTTCTTCGGCTTCAACGCCGATCTGGAACTGCAGTACCGGGGCCGCCTGGATGCGTCGCGCAAGGAAGCCGGCCCCGCCGACGCCAGGCGCGAGCTGTACGAAGCCATGATGCGGGTGGCCGAAACGGGCCAGGGCCCGCGGGAACAGATCGCCAGCATGGGCTGCTCCATCAAGTGGCGCCAGGAGGCCGCCGAATAGGCTTCCCGGGAAAGGGCCGCCGGGGCCTGCTGATCCGTTTGCGTTCCGCCGCGACGGCGGATAAGGTGGCGCGCCAAGGCGGCCCCGGCCGTCTTGATGCGCCGCCCTGGCGCCGTTTTCATGCGCGTTACCTGAGTTGCGTTTAGGGGACCACCGTGGCCGACCAACGGGATCATCAACAGGACAGCCTGTTCCGCGAGATCGACGAGGAACTGCGGCAGGAGCATTACGCCAAGCTGTGGGGCAAGTACGGCAACGTCATCATCGGCGCCGCCGTGGCCCTGGTGTTGGGCGTGGCCGGCTACCAGGGTTGGCACCACTATGATGTGACCACCCGCCAGGAACAGGGGTCGCGCTTCGCCCAGGCCCTTGAGGAAGCCAGCAAGGACCCGGCCAAGGGGGCCCAGGAATTCGCCGCCCTGGCCAAGGACGGCACCGCCGGCTATGCCCTGCTGGCCAAGCTGCAGGAGGCCGGGCTGAAGGCCCGGTCCGGCGACCCGAACGGCGCCGTGGCCCTGTACGACGCGGTGATCGCCGACGGCGGCATCGACAAGGTGTACCGCGACCTGGCCCTGCTGCAACGGGTGATGGTGCAGATGGATGGCGGCGACCCGGCCGCCCTGCTGGCCGAACTGGCCCCCCTGACCGACGCCGGCAGCGCCTGGCGCCACAGCGCCCGCGAACTGTCGGCCGTGCTGGCCCTGAAGACCGGCGACACGGCCAAGGCCGTCGACCTGCTGCGCGGCCTGGCGGAGGATTCGGCCACCCCGCCGGACATGCGCGAACGGGCCGGCGAGCTGCTGGCCCACCTCGGCAAGGACTGACGCCATGGCCGGGGCCCCGCGCCGCTGGATGTCCCCGGTCGCCCGGCCCGGCCGCGCCGGCCGCGGGCTGCTGGCCCTGACCCTGGGCGCCGTGCTGATGGGCGGGCTGACCGGTTGCGACACCTGGTTCGGCGCGCGCGAGGACCCGCCCCTGCCCGGCGAGCGCATCGCCGTGCTGCTGAACGCCCGCACCCTGGAGCCGGACCCCAAGCTGGCCGACGCGGAAATCCTGCTGCCGCCCCCCGCCGTCAACCCCGACTGGCCCCAGCCGGGCGGCTATGCCAACCATGCCATGCACCACCTGGCCGTGGGCGAGACCCTCAGCCAGGCCTGGTCGGTGGATATCGGCACCGGCGGCGACGATGAGGAACGGCTGATCGCGCCCCCCGTGGTGGCCGACGGCCGGGTCTATGCCATGGATGCGGAAAGCGCCGTGGCGGCCTTCGATGCCGCCACCGGCGAATCCCTGTGGCACACCGACCTGACCCCCGACGAGGAGGACGACGGCCACATCAGCGGCGGCATCACCTTCGGCGACGGGCGCATCTATGCCGCCACCGGGTTCGCCGAGGTGGTGGCCCTGGACGCCGCCACCGGGCAGGAACTCTGGCGCCGCCAGGTGGAGGCGCCCATGCGCGTGGCCCCCACCACCCGCGGCGGGCGGGTGTTCGTCGTCACCACCGACAACCGCCTGATCGCCCTGAACGGCCGCACCGGCGAGACCCTGTGGACCCACGCCGGCGAGGCCGAGGTGGCGGGCCTGCTGGGCGGCGGCAGCCCGGCCGTGGACAATGGCGTGGTGGTGGCCCCGTTCAGCACCGGCGAGCTGGTGGCCCTGCGGGTGGACACCGGCCGGCTGCTGTGGTCCGACACCCTGCTGGCCGTGCGCCGCACCGACGTGGTGTCCACCCTGGCGGCCATCCGCGGCCGCCCGGTCATCGACCGGGGCCGGGTGTTCGCCATCAGCCACGGCGGCCTGATGGTGGCCATCGACCTGCGCACCGGGCGCCGGGTGTGGGAACGGGAAATCGCCGGCTATGAAAGCCCCTGGGTGGCCGGGCGCTATGTGTTCACCCTGACCAGCTCGGCCGAACTGGTGTGCCTGGACCGGGACACCGGCCGGGTCTATTGGGTGTCCACCCTGCCCCAGTACGAGGACGAGGAAAACCGCGAGGATCCCATCGTCTGGGCCGGGCCCATCCTGGCCAGCGACCGGCTGATCGTCAGCGGTTCCAACGGCCAGGCCTGGGCCGTGTCGCCCTACACGGGCAACCCCCTGGGCCGCATCGAGATGCCGGACCCGGTGGACGTGCCCCCGGTGATCGCCGGCGGCACCCTTTATTTCCTCACGGACGGCGCCGACCTGGTCGCCTATCGCTGACGCCATGACCCTTACCGTCGCCATCGTCGGCCGGCCCAACGTGGGCAAGTCGACCCTGTTCAACCGCCTGGTGGGCAAGCGCCTGGCCATCGTGGACGACACCCCGGGCGTGACCCGGGACCGGCGCGAGGGCGAGGGCCGCATCGGCGACCTGCGGTTCCGCGTCATCGACACGGCGGGGCTGGAAGACGGCAAGGGCGAAACCCTGGAAGCCGGCATGCGGGCGCAGACCGAACGCGCGCTCGACGAGGCCGACGTGGCCCTGATGCTGATCGACGCCCGCCTGGGCGTGACTCCCATGGACGCCCACTTCGCCGACTGGATCCGCGTGCGCCCCACGCCGGTGATCCTGGTGGCCAACAAGTGCGAGGGCCGGGCCGCCGATCCGGGCCTGATGGAGGCCTTCGGCCTGGGCCTGGGCGACCCCCTGCCCCTGTCGGCCGAGCACGGCGACGGCGTGGCCGACCTGTACGACGCCCTGCAGCCCTATGTGGACGACAAGGCGGCCGAGGAGGCCAACCGACGCCACGCGGAAGGCGACGAAGGGGCCGAGGAACCGGACGACGACGCGGATGCCGACACCGGCCCCCTGCAGTTGGCCGTGGTGGGCCGGCCCAACGTGGGCAAGTCCACCCTGATCAACCGCCTGCTGGGCGACGAGCGCCTGCTGACCGGGCCCATGGCCGGGGTGACGCGGGATTCCATCGGCGTGGAATGGTCCTACAAGGGCCGCCAGGTGCGTCTGATCGATACCGCCGGCTTGCGCCGCAAGGCGCGGATCACGGAAAAGGTGGAAAGCCTTTCGGCCGGCGACGCGCTGCGGGCCGTGCGCTATGCCCAGGTGGTGGTGCTGGCCCTGGACGCCCAGGCGATCCTGGACAAGCAGGACCTGACCATCGCCCGCCTGGTCATCGAGGAAGGCCGGGCCCTGGTCATCGCCGTCAACAAGTGGGACCTGGTGGACGACCGCGAGGCCGCCCTGCGGCGCCTGCGCGACCGCCTGGAAACCTCGCTGCCCCAGGTGCGGGGCATTCCCGTGGTCACCCTGTCGGCCCTCACCGGGCGCGGCATGGATCGCCTGCTGCCGGCGGTGCTGAAGGCTTATGACCTGTGGAACCGCCGGGTGCCCACGGGGCGCATGAACCGCTGGCTGGCCCGCATGGAGGAGATGCACCCGCCGCCGCTGTCCAAGGGCCGGCGCATCCGCCTGCGCTACATGACCCAGGCCAAGACCCGGCCGCCCACCTTCATCGTCTTCGCCAGCCAGCCCAAGGCCCTGCCGGAAAGCTATGTGCGCTACCTGCAGAACGCCCTGCGCGAGGACTTCAAGCTGCCCGGCGTACCCATTCGCATATTGGTACGTGGCGGCAAGAACCCCTACGCGCCCAAAAGCTGATCCCCCGTGCCGGGGTGGGGGGAGTTGACCGGCGTCAAGGCCGGGGCGCGGGCCGCTCCGCATGCTCCGCCGTCATGCGCCGCCTCATCACACGCCACCAACCCCTGTTTCCCTGCGCCTGCTGGTTCAAGGCCGGCCTGGGCGGGGGGCTGGGCATTGCCCTGGTGGCCTGGCTGGCCCAGGTGTCGGGCCAACCGTTCCTGATCGCCCCCCTGGGGGCCTCGGCGGTGCTGCTGTACGCCGCGCCGTCCAGCCCCCTGGCGCAGCCGGCCAACGTGGTCGGCGGCCACGTGCTGGCGGCGGTGGTCAGCCTGATCCTGCGCGATCTGCTGCCCATGGACTGGTGGTCGGTGGGCCTGGCCGTGGGCGTGGTCATGGGCCTGATGGTGGCCCTGCGCCTGACCCACCCGCCGGCCGGGGCCGATCCCATCGTGGTGTTCATGACCGACCCGGGCTCGGCCTTCCTGTTCGCCCCCATCCTGGGCGGCAGCCTGCTGCTGGTGGCCCTGGCCTTCGTGCTGCACCGCCTGCCGCCGCGCACGGCCTATCCCCTGTCGGCGGCGCCCCCGCCCCCCGACGGCCTGCCGACGGAACCCATCGACGACGTGGTTTGAGTCTCCGCTGAAAAAGCGGCACCGACCCTTCGAGACGGCCGCTGCGCGGCCTCCTCAGGGTGAGGGTGTCACGAATTGAAAAACCTCACCCTGAGGTGCGAGCGCAGCGAGCCTCGAAGGGCAATCGCTGGACATGGGAACGCTCACCCCCCGCCCTTCTGGAAGGTGCGGTCGAAGGCGCGCATGAAGTCGGCGGCGGCCGCGTCGTCGAAGCCGTCCAGGGCGATGCGCACCGGCGTCAGGGGCAGGGACAGCAGGGCGATGGTGTGGCGCCCCGTGGGGCCCAGGGTGAAGGTGGCGCGGCGCCCGTCTTCCCCGGTCCAGATGGCCGTCCCGTCGGCCAGGCGCGGCGCGGCGGGGCCGAACAGGCGGTCCAGCCCGCGCTGGAACTCGGCGTGGGTCAGGCCCATTTTCTTGTCGAACAGGCGGGGGCCGGACCCAAACTCAGGCACGGGCGCGGCCGCCGGCCACGGGCGGCCAGGCGGCCAGGGTGTCGCCGGCAGCCAGGGCCCGGG
>JAGREA010000125.1 GCA_020446745.1 Rhodobacterales bacterium
CATGGAGACCTTGAAGCTGAGGCCCGCCGCCAGGGCGTGGTAGAGCACCGCCTCGGCCTGGTCGATGGCCGGGGTCTTGGTGTCGCGGTCGGTCACCAGCTCCACCCCCAGCAGGAAGCCCCGGCCGCGCACGTCGCCGATCAACGGGTGGCGATCCATCATGGCGTGCAGCCGTTCCAGGGCCCAGGCGCCCACGGAGGCGGCGTTGTCCACCAGGTCCTCGTCGCGGATGATGTCCAGGGTCGTCAGGGCGGCGCGGGCGGTCACCGGGTTCTTTTCGTGGGTGTAGTGGCCGAAGGCCCAGTCGCCGGCCACGTCCAGGTCCGGCCGCGCCAGCACGGCGGCCACGGGCAGCACCCCGCCGCCCAGGGCCTTGCCCAGGACCAGCAGGTCCGGCACCACCCCGTCGTGGTCGCAGGCGAACAGGCGGCCGGTCTTGCCCAGGCCGGTGGGGATCTCGTCGAAGATCAGCAGCGTGCCGTGGTCGTCGCAGGCTTGCCGCACGGCTTGCCAGAAGCCCGGCGGCGGGATGTAGGGCACGGCCCGGTTGGGCTCGGCGATCACCGCGGCGATGTCGCCCTCGCGTTCCAGCACATGGCGCACCAGGTTGGCGACGATGGCGCCCACCTGGTCGTCCTTCGGATCGTCGCGGCGGTGGTCGATGCCGAAGGGGTTGCGGTAGGCGCCGAAGGGCGGCACGTGCTCGCACCCCGCCAGCAGCGGCCCGATGGGACCCGAGCGGAACAACTGCTCGCCGCCCACGGAGGCGGCGCCGAACCCGGCCCCGTGGAAGCTGTCCCAGAACGACAGGAACTTGTGGCGCCCGGTGGCCGCCCGGGCCACCTTCAGGGCCACCTCCACGGCATCGGACCCGCCGGTGGTGAACAGTACCTTGTTGAGGGGGCCCGGGGCGAGGACGCCCAGGCGCTCGGCCAGGGCCACCGAGGCTTCGCAGGTGAAGCGGCGCGGCGCGAAGGGCAGGGTGTCCATCTGTTCGGTAATGGCCGCCTTCAGGCGCGGGTGGCCATAGCCGATGTGGTGCACGCTGTTGCCGTGGAAGTCCATGAACCGGCGGCCGTCCGTGTCCTCGATCCAGAGGCCCTCGGCCCGGCGCACCGCCGACAGGCAGGGCGACGACACGGTCTGGTGCAGGAAGGCCCGGGCGTCGCGGTCCACCAGGGCGCGGGTTTCGGCGCCCTGGCCGGCGGCCCATGCGGCGCGGCGCGGCGAAGTGTTGGACTCGCCCTCGGAGGGCGCGGGCCGCGGGTCGGGGGTGAAATGCATGTCCATGGCGGGGTCCATTGAACGCGGAAGGACGGCCTTTGGCCATTGCGTCACCTGGCGCGACTTGACAGGGAAAGTGCGTCAGGTCGCGTCTATCCGTGGGCGGCGGCCGGGGCTAGGATAGGGCTCCGCACGCGCCCCCGGGAGTGACCGTTTCATGTCGGATTTCGCCGCCAACCTGCGCTTCCTGGCCGGCCACCATCCCTCGGTGGCCCAGGTGTGCCGGCGCCTGGGGATCAACCGCCAGCAGTTCAACAAGTACCTGGCCGGGGCCAGCCGCCCGTCGGCCCACAACCTGCGGCGCCTGTGCGACTTCTTCGGCGTGGAGGAGCACGAGATCCTGCTGCCGGCCGCCGACTTCCGGGGCCTGGTGGCCCTGAAGCCCCGCCACGGGCCGGTGCAAGGGATGCCGCCCTACGTGCCGCCGGTGGAGGCCCTGTTCGACGCCGCCTCGGCCGACGTGACACGCTACCTGGGCACCTACCACAGCTACCGCTATTCCTTTTCCGAGCCCGACCGCATCCTGGTGTCGGTGATCCGCCTGTGGCGGGCCGACGGCCGGGTGGTGACCAAGCGGGTGGAACGGTTCGCCGAAAGCGACGGGGCCGAGACCCGCACCTTCCTGTGCAAGTACCGGGGCTACCTGCTGTTCCTGCGCGACCGCATCTACGTGGTGGAAACGGACCAGCTGGGTCGCCGCGAGGTGGGCGAGACGATCCTGTACCCGGGCTACCGCAGCCAGGTCACCTGGCTGTCGGGCCTGCACATCGGGGTGTCGACCAAGGACGACCGGCGCATCGGCTGCGGCCGGGTGCTGTGGCGCCACCTGGGCGCGCGGGTGGACCTGCGCCGGGCCCTAGCGGCCTCGGGCAAGGTGCCGCCCGACGCGCCGGACCTGCCGTCCCTGGTGGTGGAAACCCTGGGCCGGCCCGGCGACGGCGATCCTTCAAGCCTGTTCGCGGTGCCGCGCTAAAGACCGCCTCGCATGGGGTGACAATGCTTCGAGACGGCCCTGCGGGCCTCCTCAGCATGAGGCCTAACATATTGAAAGACCTCACCCTGAGGAGCGTGCGTCAGCGCGCGTCTCGAAGGGTTGGTGCCGCCTGGTTCACTTTATCCAGCAAGCTGCCAGGTCAATGGTCGTCGCACGGCACGGGCGTCATCAGGCCCAGGGCGGCGCCGGTGGAATCCTGCACGATGGCGATGCGGCCCACGGTGGGGATGTCGAAGGGCGGACGGATCACCATGCCG
Source organism: Rhodobacterales bacterium (assembly GCA_020446745.1). Taxonomy (GTDB): domain Bacteria; phylum Pseudomonadota; class Alphaproteobacteria; order Rhodospirillales; family JACKKN01; genus JAGREA01. Next base: position 2,536 of record JAGREA010000125.1, read on the forward strand.
CCGGCGGCGGCCACGGCCGCGGTGCTGGCGTCCACGTCATCCACGTTCACATAGGCGAACCAGTGGGGCGGGATGCCGTCGAACTGGGGCTCGGTCATGGCCATGGCGCCACCCACCACCGTGTCGCCGGCCTTGAACAGCACATAGGGGCCCACGCCCACGTCCACCACGTCGGCGCCCCAGCCCAGGACGCTGGCGTAGAAGGCCTTGGCGCCCTCCACGTCGCGGGTCATCAGTTCGTTCCAGATGAAGGCGCCGTGCTCGGCCATCATTCCCTCCCACCGGTTGCTTGCAAAATGCCATTCACGCCGGCGGGCGGCGCGGCGTCAAGGGACGGAACGGTGACTCGCGGGAACGTGACGGGCCGGGCAGGGCGTCAGGGGTCGGCTTCGGCGTCCGCCCCGATGGCGCCCAGTTCGTGGCGCAGTTCCTCCACCTCCTTGAAGTCCTCGGCCTTGGCCGGGTCCAACGCGAAGCGCAGGCCGCGGTCGTTGTCGGCCGGGTGGCGGTGGTCCACGTCGCCCGAGAAGATCTCCCACGGGATCTCGTCGTAGGCGTCGCAGGACGGCATGTCGTCCAGCGATCCGCCTTCCTCCCACTGGACGTCCTCGTGGAAGTGGGCGCAGAACACGCAGTCGGGGGGCAGCAGGCAAACCATCTAGCCGTTCTTCTTTCTTAATTGCAGGTTGCGGCCAGTCTAACCGGGGCAACGCCCCACCGGAAGGGCCGCCGCCCCGAAAAGCGCCGGAAACGGCCGGAAATCGGGGAAAAAGGCGCCCACGAAAAAGGCCCCGCCCGAAGGGGCGGGGCCTGGCCATAACCGGCTGTGCCGGCGGGCGTGTCGAAGCGCCTTACGACGAGTAGTACATCTGCCACTCGACGGGGTGCGGGGTGTGCTCGAAGTTGTAGACCTCTTCCCACTTGAGCTGGATGTAGCCGTCGATCATGTCGTCGGTCATCACGTCGCCCTTCTTCAGGAAGTCGCGGTCGGCTTCCAGGGCGCCCAGGGCCTCGCGCAGGCTGCCGCACACCGTGGGCACGTCCTTCAGCTCCTCGGGCGGCAGGTCGTACAGGTTCTTGTCCATGGCATCGCCGGGATGGATCTTGTTCTGGATGCCGTCCAGGCCGGCCATCATCATGGCGGTGAAGGCCAGGTAGGGGTTGGCCACCGCGTCGGGGAAGCGCACTTCCACGCGCTTGCCCTTGGGCGAGGTGGAGAACGGGATACGGCAGGAAGCGGACCGGTTGCGGGCCGAATAGGCCAGCAGCACCGGGGCCTCGAAGCCCGGGATCAGGCGCTTGTAGCTGTTGGTCGCCGGGTTGGTGAAGGCGTTCAGCGACTTGGCGTGCTTGATGATGCCGCCAATGTAGTACAGCGCCGTGTCCGACAGGTCCGCATAGCCGGAACCGGCGAACAGGGGCTTGCCTTCGTTCCAGATGGACTGGTGGGTGTGCATGCCGGAACCGTTGTCGCCGGCCACGGGCTTGGGCATGAACGTGGCCGTCTTGCCGTAGGTGTGGGACACCATGTGGACGCCGTACTTGTAGATCTGCACGTTGTCGGCACAGCGCACCAGGGTGTTGAAGGCCATGCCCAGCTCATGCTGGCTGGGGGCCACCTCGTGGTGGTGCTTGTCCATGGTCAGGCCCATTTCCTTCAGCACCGTGACCATTTCGGCGCGCAGGTCGTGGGACGCATCCACCGGCGGCACCGGGAAGTAGCCGCCCTTGACCGGCGGCCGGTGGCCGGCGTTGCCTTCGGGCAGGATCTTGCCGGTCACGTAGGGGCCTTCTTCCGAGTCGAACTCGTAGAAGCAGTTGTTCATCTGCACGTTGAAGCGCACGTCATCGAACACGAAGAATTCCGGCTCGGCGCCGAAGTAGGCGGTGTCGCCGATGCCGGTGGTGGCCAGGTAGGCCTCGGCCTTCTTGGCCACCGAGCGCGGGTCGCGGCCATAGGCCTGACCGGTCGAGGGCTCCATGATGTCGCAGAACAGGATCACCTGGGGCTGGGCCGCGAAGGGATCCATCACCGCCGTGGAGGCGTCGGGGATCAGGGACATGTCGGATTCGTTGATGGCCTTCCAGCCGGCGATGGAAGAGCCATCGAACATGATGCCGTCGCTGAACGAGTCGTCATCGATGAAGTCCGAGTCCATGGTCAAGTGCTGCCACTTGCCCCGCGGGTCGGTGAACCGCAGATCGACATAGTTGATGTCGTTCTCCTTGATGACCTTCAGGACGTCTTCGGGCGTCTTGCACTTCAAGGACATGATCGAATTCCTTCTTCCTTGGTCTCTTCCTCGATGCGATCGAGACCGTTCATGAAACACTGCGGGCGGGGAGCCGCCCGAACCCCTAGATGGCGGCGGTGCCGCGCTCGCCGGTGCGCACCCGCACCGCTTCTTCCACCGTGGTCACGAAGATCTTGCCGTCGCCGATGCGGCCCGTCTGGGCCGCCTGCTGGATGGCCTCGATGGCCTGTTCCACCAGGCCGTCGTCCAGCACCAGCTCGATCTTCACCTTGGGCAGGAAATCGACCACGTACTCGGCCCCGCGGTACAGCTCCGTGTGGCCCTTCTGGCGCCCGAAGCCCTTGGCCTCGATCACCGTAATCCCCTGCAGCCCGATCTCGTGCAGGGCCTCTTTGACCTCGTCCAGCTTGAACGGCTTGATGATGGCCTCGATCTTCTTCATGCGTCTGTCCCCGCCATGACTGCGCGGGCGGCCGCCGGCAGGTCCGACCGCGTCGCGGATAAAGTGTCGCCGACCCCTAAGCAGGAAGCGTGCCAGAGTCGCCCCCGGGGCCGTGCCGGGCCGGACTCGCCGATTCCCGCCCCGGCCGGACCCGCGGGGGCCGATTATGCCCCATTGCAGCGCAGCATTTCAGCCCAAATTTTGTGCAGATGCCGAAATGCGAGGCAACCTCATGTTGGGACGGCGGGGCGGCCCGGGAGGGCCGGAAAGGGCCTGCCGCCGGGGCGGCGGCGTGCTATACCTCGGCCCTTGGCTTGGTATGGCGGCCCCGGGTTTGACGGGTCGCGGGGAGGAACCATGAGCGACGCGGCACGGCAGGCGCAGGCCATCGGCAACACGGTCCTGGGCGAATACGGCACCACGGTGTTCACGGTCATGTCGGCCCTGGCGGTGGAGCACCAGTCCATCAACCTGGGCCAGGGCTTCCCCGACGAGGACGGCCCGGCGGACATCCGCCGTGCCGCCGCCGAGGCCACCCTGGAAGGTCCCAACCAGTATCCGCCCATGATGGGCATCCCGGCCCTGCGCCAGGCCGTGGCGGCCCACAACAGGCGGTTCTACGGCCTGGACGTGGACTGGCAGACCGAGGTGATGGTCACCTCGGGTGCCACCGAGGCGTTGGCATCCTGCCTGCTGGGCCTGATCAACCCGGGCGACGAGGTGGTGCTGATCGAACCGCTGTACGACTGCTACCACCCCCTGGTGCGGCGGGCCGGCGGCGTGCCGGTGATGGTGCGCATCGAGCCGCCCGAATGGACCCTGCCGCGCGACGCCCTGGCCGAGGCCTTTTCCGACCGCACCAAGCTGATCCTGCTGAATTCGCCCCACAACCCGGCCGGCAAGGTGTTCGACGCCGACGACCTGGCCTTCATCGCCGACCTGGTGAAGCGCCACGACGCCTATGCCCTGTGCGACGAGGTGTACGAGCACCTGGTGTTCGACGGCCGCCCGCACATCCCGCTGATGACCCTGCCGGGCATGCGCGAGCGCTGCCTGCGCATCGGTTCGGCCGGCAAGACGTTCTCGATGACCGGGTGGAAGGTGGGCTACGTGACCGGCGCCCCGGCGCTGATCGCCGCCGCGGCCAAGGCGCACCAGTTCCTGACCTTCACCACGCCGCCCAACCTGCAGGCCGCCACGGCCTACGGCCTGGGCCTGGAGGACGCCTACTTTCGCGACTTCACGGCCGACATGGCGGCCAAGCGCGACCTGCTGGCCCAGGGCCTGAAGGAGGTGGGGTTCGAGGTGATGGACACCCAGGGCACCTATTTCCTGACCGTGGACTTCCGGCCCCTGGGCTTCAACGGCTCGGACGTGGAGTTCTGCCGCCACATCACCGTGGACGCCGGGGTGACCGCCGTGCCGGTCAGCGCCTTCTACCGCAACGCCGCCGTGGACCATTTCGCGCGGTTCTGCTTTTGCAAGCGACCGGCCGTGCTGAGCGGCGCCGTCGACCGCCTGAAGGCCCACTTCGGCGGCCCTTGACGGCGGACCCCGGGGGGGCTACACAGTGGCCCCTTCACGATGGTGGCTGTAGCTCAGTTGGTTAGAGCACTAGATTGTGGATCTAGGGGTCGTGGGTTCAAATCCCATCAGCCACCCCAGTTTCGAAAGCGGGAGTCCCGGGCCGGGGCTCCCGTTTTTTCATGGGGATCCGCAGGGGGGCGCCTCAGTCCGTCGAGTGCAGAAGACGGTCGATGTGGGACCGGTTCCACGGGCGCTTGGCCGGGGTGGTGTCGGCGCCCCGTTCGCCCAGGCGCAGGTACAGGCGCTTGTCCAGCAGCGCCGATTCCGCCAGCAGGATTTCCCGGAACGGCGGGCGCTCGTTGATCAGGTAGTAGTGCACCGGCAGGCCCGGCGGAAACCAGGCGCGTTCGACGACCCAGACCGTGGTCGGGTCCTCTTTCTTGGCGAATCGCTGGCCGGGGGCCAGTTTGGGCTTGGCGGACATGCCGGGTTCCATGAACGACGGGGCTGCGGGTGCGCGGCAACGCCCGTTCTAGACGGGAATGGTGGCGAAAAAAGGGCGTGGGATGGACTCAGTTGGCCTGCTGGGCATCCACCACGTAATGGCCGTCGCGCAACTCCACGAACAGGGTCTTGACGTCCGGGTGGGACACCGGATCGCCCGTTTCGTCGGGCACCAGGTTCTGTTCGGAAACGTACGCCTCGTAGGTGGTCTCGTCGTTTTCGGCCAGCAGGTGATAGAACGGCTGGTCCTTGTGGGGGCGCACGTCCTCGGGAATGGATTCATACCATTCGTCGGTGTTGCTGAACACAGGATCGACGTCGAAAATGACGCCGCGGAAGGGATAGAACCGGTGTCGGACGATCTCGCCGATCCCGTATTTCGCCATCCGGATATCCATTGTGGGCCTCGTGTTTCTCGGTTGCCGGGTGCCTCCCCCGACACCGATAATGTAGGAACAACCGGGCGCGGGACACAAGCCCCCATGATGGAAGGCCGTTTTGCGTTTGGGGTTCCCAGGCCCCTCCGGATGTCTCGTCCGGCGCCCGGAAGGGCGCCGCGCCGCCACCGAACGGGGAACCGCCATGGGCTTCCTGAGCACCCTTGTGGAACGCTACCAGGACCAGCTTGAACGCCAGCGCAACGCCGGGTTCCTGCGTGCCACCATGGCCGCCTGCGCCCTGGTGGCCACGGCCGACGGCCAGGTCTCGTTTGCGCAGAGTGTGCGGGTGGACCACATCCTGCAAACCCTGGACGCCCTGAAGGTCTATGACCCGCACGAGGGCGTGGACCTGTTCCGCGACTACGCCGACGCCATCCTGGCCGACCCCCAGGCCGGTCGCGCGGCGGCCCTGCGGGACGTGACGGCGGCGGCCGACGGCCCGGAGACGGCCCAGCTTCTGGTCCGCGTGTGCCTGGCCGTCAGCGAGGCCAACGGCGAGAAGGCCCTGGTGGACCAGATCGAGATCGTCAGCCTGTGCTCGCGCCTGGGAGTGGACCCGGCGGCCTGCGGCCTGTACCCGGAAACGGGCCTGCCGGGCCTGGATTGACTGTGCTATGTAAGGTCCAGCCAGAACCAACAACCATCCATGGAGGGCCCCGGTGTCCCACGTCGCCGTCATCGGGACCGGCTTCGCCGCCCTGAGTGCCGTCGAGCACCTGCGCAAGGCCGATCCGCAGCTCGACATCACCGTCATCGGGCCGAAGCCCGAATTCATCTACCTGCCCAGCCTGATCTGGATCCCGTCGGGCATCCGAAAGCCGGAAGACCTGGTGATCCCCCTGGGCCACTTCTTCGCCAAGCACCGGGCGACCTTCCACCAGGGCGAGGCCACGGGCCTGTCCGACGGCGGCCGGGTGGTCCACACCACCACCGGCGACGTGGCCAACGACGGCCTGGTGATCGCCACGGGCGGGCGCTTCATCAAGAAGCTGCCGGGCATCGAGCACGCCGTCACGCCCTGCGAGGGCATCGCCGCCGGGGTGAAGATCCGCGACCGCCTGGCCGAGATGGACGGCGGCACCATTGCCTTTGGCTTTGCCGGCAACCCCAAGGAGCCCACGGCCATGCGCGGCGGGCCCATGTTCGAATTCCTGTTCGGCACCGACCGCATGCTGCGCCAGCAGGGGCGGCGCGACAAGTTCCGGCTGGTGTTCTTCTCGCCGGCGCCGAAGCCGGGCATCCGCCTGGGGGCCAAGGTGGTGCCCAAGCTGCTGGACCGCATGAAGCGCCACGGCATCGAAACCCACCTGGGCCACAAGATGGTGCGCATGGAGCCCGACAAGGTGGTGACGGAAGGCGGCGAGGTGCCGGCCGACCTGATCCTGTTCATGCCCGGCATGACCGGCAACGCCTGGTTCGACAACACCGACCTGCCGCGTTCCGAGGGCGGGCTGGTGAAGGCCGACCAGCACTGCAAGGTGGAAGGCTGGGACCGGACCTACGTGGCCGGCGATTCAGGGTCCTTCCCGGGCCCCGACTGGCTGCCCAAGCAGGCCCACATGGCCGACCTTCAGGCCGCCGCCGCGGCTAAGAACCTGGTGGCCGATCTGAACGACCGGGCCGCCGACACCACCTTCCGCTGCGAGCTGGTGTGCATCATCGACGAGGGCGACCGGGGCACCCTGGTGGCCCGCACCCCGTGGATGAACCTGGTGCTGCCCTCGGCCGGTTTCTGGCACGGCTCCAAGCGGCTGTTCGAGTGGTGGTACCTGCGGCGGTTCAAGTAGCAAGAACAAGGAATTGAAGAAATGTCCTATACCTTTGATACAACCCTGGACATGCCCTTCGAGGCGGCCGTCGCCCACGTCACCGAGGGCCTGAAGGCCAAGGGTTTCGGGGTGCTGACGACCATCGACGTGAAGGCCACCCTGAAGGCCAAGATCGACGCCGACTTCCGCCCCTACACCATCCTGGGGGCCTGCAATCCCAAGCTGGCCCACCAGGCCCTGCAGGCCGAACCCTTCATCGGCGCCATGCTGCCCTGCAACGTGGTGGTGCAGGCGGCCGAGGGCGGCGGGGTGACGGTGTCGGCCATCGACCCCGTGGCCTCCATGGCGGCGGTGGAGAACGACTCCCTGGGCGCCATCGCCACCCAGGTTCGGGGCCTGCTCCAGGCCGTCATCCTGGACCTTTGACCGACCTGATCCTGTTCGTCCACGGCCTGGCCTGCGCCGGGGCGTCCTTCGACGGCGCCGGCGCCTATCCGGCCCTGGGCGAGACGTGGGCGCCGGACCTGCCGGGCCACGGCGGGCGTCCCGTGCCCGAAGGCTGCGACGGCACCATGGAGGCTCTGGCCGAGGACCTGCGGGCCGGCCTGGCGGCGCGGGACTACCACCGCCTGCACCTCGTGGCCCATTCCATGGGCGCCGCCCCGGCGCTGCTGCTGGCCGACCGGGGGGCGGAGATCCGCCTGGCCTCGTTCGTCAACATCGAGGGCAACCTGATCGGCGCCGACTGCTCGCTGCTCAGCCGCCGGGCGTCGGCCATGCCGCCGCGCGACTTCCGGGCCATCCACTGGCCCAAGCTGGTGACCGCCGCGTCGGAAGCCCGGGACCCGGCCGTGCGCACCTGGGCCGGGTGGATGGCGCAGGCCGATCCGGCGGCGGTGCACGCCGCCTGCGGCTCGCTGGTGGCCTGGTCCGACGGCGGCGAACTTCTGGCCCGCTACCGGGCCCTGGCGGTGCCCAAGGTGTACGTCCACGGCGGCACCAGCGCCCTGCCCGAAGTGCTGGCGGCCCTGGAAGGCACTCCCGTGCAAGCGTTCGACGGCGCCGGCCATTTCGTGCCCACCGCGGCGCCGGACCGGTTCTACCCCTGGCTGGCGGATTGGCTGGCCCGGTTGCCCAAGGTTCAGTGACCCCAAATTGAAGGCGCGCTTCCTTGCTCCACGCCCGCGCTTGCCGTAGGCTGCCGTTTCGTTCCGCCGTGGGGGGCTGGTCGGGACGGATTCCGAAAACCTGATCCGGAAATCGCCATGGACCTGTGGGACTGCCCAGCGATCGTCACCGGCGCCGCTTCGGGGCTGGGCGCCGAGACCGCCCGCCACCTGGCCGAGGCCGGCGCCAAGGTGACCGTCATCGACATCGACGCCGCCGGGCTGGAGACCCTGGCCAACGAAATCGGCGCCCTGGCCATTCCCTGCGACATCGCCGACGAACCGGCGGTGGAGGCGGCCATCGCCCAGGCCAAGGCGGCCCACGGGGCGGCCCGGGTGCTGGTGAGCTGCGTCGGCCTGGCCGAGCCCCACCGCATCATCGACCAGGGCGCGGCCATGCCCCTGGAAAGCTTCCGCCGGCTGGTGGAGGTGAACCTGATCAGCACCTTCAACGTCATGCGCCTGGTATCGGCCGACATGGCCGAGCTGAAGGGCGGCATGGACGGCGAGCGCGGGGTGATCATCTCCACCGCCTCGGTGTCGGCCTACGAGGGGCAGATCGGCGAGGCCGCCTATGCGGCGTCGAAGGGCGGCATCACCAGCCTGATCCTGCCGGCGGCCCGCGAGTTGGGGGCCTTCGGCATCCGCGTGGTGGGCATCGCCCCGGGGCTGTTCAGCACGCCCACCCTGTTCAAACTGGAGCAGGACCTGGAACCGCGCCTGGCCCAGTCGGTGCCGTTCCCGCGGCGCTTCGGCGACCCGGCGGAATTCGCCACCCTGGTGCTCCACGTGATCAAGAACACCATGATCAACGGCACCGTCCTGCGCCTGGACGGCGGCTACCACAAATAGGCGGCACAAATAGGCGGCACAAATAGGCGCCACAAACAGGCGCCACAAACAGGCAGACGGGCGGGCCACCCATGGCAACGAAGATCACCCTGCATCTGGTATCCCCGGCCTCGGGCGACGTGGTCGAGGCCCTGGCCCGCACCCTGGTGGCCCAGTTCGCCGACGTGGCCCTGGTGCGCCACTTCTGGCAGATGGTGGTGGCGCCGGCCGATGTGGAGCGGGTGCTGGAAGGGGTGGCCGACAAGGGCGGCATGGTGCTGCATTCCGTGATCGACGACGACATCCGGGCCCTGCTGGAAGCCGGCTGCGGGCGCCTGGGGGCGCCGTGCCTGTTCGTGTTCGAACCCTTCCGCAGCGCCATCGCCGAGCATTTTGACGCCGCCTTCCGCGAACGGGCCGGCCCCCGCGTGGTGATCGACGACGCCTACACCCGGCGGCTGGAGGCCATGCGCTATGCCCTGGCCCACGACGACGGCATCGGCGAGCAGGACCTGGAGCAGGCCGACGTGATCCTGATGGGGGTGTCGCGGGTGACCAAGACGCCCACCTGCATGTACCTGGCCCACCGGGGCATCAAGGCGGCCAACGTGTCGCTGCTGGCCGGGCGGCCGCTGCCCGACGCGGTGCTGAAGGCCACCAGGCCCCTGAAGGTGGGCCTGACCCTGGCGCCCCAGCAGTTGGCCGAAATCCGCCGCGCCCGCTTCCACGTGCCCAAGGGCGCCAACGGGGTGGACTATTCGGACATCGACGCGGTGAAGGAGGAACTGCTGGACGTGCGCCGCAAGATCACCCGCCAGGGCTGGCCGGTGATCGACATCACGCGGCGCTCCATCGACCGCACGGCGGCGATGATCATGACCCTGCTGCAACGGCACCAGGAGGGGGAGGGGTGAGGAGGCGGCCGCTGGCGCTGGCGGCTGTCCCGGTGGGCGGGGTCGCGGGCGGCGGGCGGTTTGAAAAAGGGTTTAACGCGGAGGGCGCGGAGGGCGCGGAGGGGCGCAGAGGGACGCAGAGGAGGGGTGAGCATGCGGGCGGCCGGCGTGTTCATGAACCGAACCGGCAATCCCCCACCATCCGACGCGAACGCACCCAAAGCCCACACCCCCCCCACCGTCACCCCCGACTTGATCGGGGGTCCATGGGCGGGAGATTGAAGGCTAGATGGTGCCGAAGGGATTAAACTGTCTGCAACAAGACGGTGACTTAGGAGTTGGGTGAACAGTCTCCGGAATTGACCGTGAAAAGAAAAAAGTAAACTTTCACCGCAATCCATCTCCCTCTCAAACGAAGTCTGCGCACGGATCAATCACCAGTTCGTTACTGGAACATCACCATCTCCGAGTTTGCTGACATTTTTTACATCCGGTAGACTAATCAAGGGAGATCCATCCGCTTTCCACATATCTAATTCAAATAGATCTTGGTAGTTATCTATATTTAGCCCTACTATTACCGGCGTTTCGTCATCATCACAAAAAGATGCCTCGGCAATGCATTTGCCAAGTTTTCTATCCACGTTGTCATTTCCAAAGATAAGCAAACTTCCCATGCCGCCGTCATTCATTTCTTCTGCAAACAAATTTTCTATGTTGTCCAAGAGATAGGCGTGTTCTTTTCCCGCATATTTTACCAAAATAGATATCAGGAGGATTTCCTCATTTCTTAATTTTCTCTTCATCATCATTACCTATCAACTCGAGGTATTTTTCCTACATTAAAGCGGTGATAGTTTACTTTTTTTCATAGCACCCGTTAGTGCAAGTTAGATCTGCCGTAACCTCCTTCCCTGCACCCCTCAGCGTACCTCCGCATCCTCCGCGGTTTCAATTTTTTATCTGTGTGAGGGCCGAGTATCACCCATGACTTTGGAAAAAAGTAAACTGTCACCGTAATCGGAGATTGAAGGCTAGATGGTGCCGAAGGGATTAAGCTGTTACAGCAAGGCGGTGACTTGGGCGTTAAGTGTGCTGTCACCATAGACCTGCAATTTTCAGATTTCATATGTAAATCGAAGGCCATGATATGAATGAAAGGGAAAAAGACCTTTTAAGTCTAATTAATTTTGAAAAAAGCCTTAAGGAAATATCGGAAAATCTGTCTCAATATTCATGGGATTATGATGGTCACCCCACCATCCTGAGTAGAGATACTTTAAAAAAATTTTAATACGATGCATTGTCGGTGAAATTGAGATTTTTGAACTAGAAGAGTGGGCAAATCTAATTGAATGTAGGGAAGATATAGATTTTTTATTGAGTGAAAAAGATGTTCTGACGGATATTATATTCCGAATTGCGAACCCTGAAATAAATGAAGAAATAAGTTTAGGCATATTGCAAGATTATGTCAAAATGTTAGATTAATTACTAAATATATATTATTTGGATAATGTGTTTAAAAATATTTATATTTTCATTCAAAGCGTAAATATGCACTGATAGAAAATTAAAATGTCATCGTATTCGTAATTTTCTGTCGCCGTAATTCAAAAAATAAACTACCACCGTATCTCGAATTCAAATCATCACCGAATTTCAATAGATTGTGCGATTTGTTCCCAGTCTTTTTCCACCTGGGCACGGCCACGATTGCTCATTCCCCGGCCGCCGGTGTGAGCCACGCATTGAATTCTGGTTCCATCGTGATCGAAGGGGTTGTCGATGGCTTCAGAAATCTTGGGCGAGCCTTTGCGGTCGGTGGCGCGCATCAGGGCTAAATAGGTTCTGAGCCCGAGAGCGAGTACGATTCGAGGTGATACGACGCGGATTTCTGGCAACGTGAATTCTCGCGCGGACCATTCCATGTCTGGCAACGAAAGGGCATTGCTCGCATTGCCCGACTTGATAAAGACGAACAGGTTCGTCAGGTAGCATTCCTCGCGCGTCAAACTGAAATGCTTGAGTAGCAGTTTGTCGAGATTCCTGTTCGTCGGGAAACTCGGGTCAAAGCCGTTTTCCGCGACGAACTGCTTGGGGGGATCAGCGGCCAGGACCTTGTCGTCGGACCAGTCCTGCCCCACCACCATGGCGTCGGCATTCACATTGCAGCCAGACTTGGTCCATGGCGAAACGTGGTCGCATTCATAGAAGCCGTCGTGGAAATCGCCGATCGAGGCGTAGCCGTCCAGCCGGGTGGACTGGCGCCGTTTCGCCAGGTCGAGGAGGGCGGCTTTCTTGGCTTCCGTGTCCACGAGGTGGTTCCCGTCTAGCTCTCAGCACCCCTCAGCGTACCTCCGCGTCCTCCGCGGTTTCAATTTTTTTATCGGTGTGAGGGCCGAGTATCGCCCATGACTTGCACGCACCGTCGCCCGCCCGCGCCGCCAATGGACCCCGGATCAAGTCCGGGGTGACGGGTGGAGGATGAAGGGGCGGTGGCGCGTGAAGGGGTTGGTACGAGCGGGGGGTGGCGCCTCGGGCCGGGCGGCCCAGGTGTCACACGGCCGACACCAACTCTTCACAACATTCTCCTTCCGCTGTTCGTTCTTTCGGGTAAAACCGAAACATGGATGATTCCCGCGCCCTCGACAGCTTTTCCGCCCTGTCCAACGGCACCCGCTTGGCGGTGTTCCGGCTGCTGGTGCGACAGGGGCCGGGCGGCGTCGCGGCGGGCGAGATCGCCCAGGCCCTGGACGTGCCGCCGTCCACCCTGTCGGACCACCTGTCGCGCCTGCAGCGGGCCGGGCTGGTGCGCTCGCGGCGCGACCGGCAGCGCATCGTCTATGCCGCCCACATCGCCGGCATCCGCGCCCTGCTGGCCTTCCTGACCGACGACTGCTGCGGTGGCCGGCCGGAGATCTGCGGCGTGACCATCACCGAAGGGGAACAGGAACCATGACCGTCCGCATCGGCATCACTGGCTTCGGCCGCATGGGGCGCCTGGCCTTCCGCGCCGCCTGGGCGCGGGCCGACCTGGCCCGGCACCTGGAGATCGTCCACATCAACGAGGCTCAGGGCGGGCCGGAAACGGCGGCCCACCTGCTGGAATTCGACACCGTGCACGGCCGCTGGGACCGGCCGGTGACCGTGGACGGCTCGGGCCTGGCCGTGGAGGGCCGCCGGGTCGGCTATTCGGCCCACGACCGCCCGGCCGACATCCCCTGGAGCGACCTGGGGGTGGACATCGTGGTGGAGTGCACGGGCGCCTTCCGCACGCCCGAGACCTTGCAACCCCACTTCGCCAACGGGGCCCGCAAGGTGGTGGTCTCGGCGCCGGTGAAGGAAGGCGCCCTGAACATCGTGCAGGGCATCAATGATGATCTCTATGACCCTGAAAAACATGACCTGGTCACCGCCGCGTCCTGCACCACCAACTGCCTGGCGCCGGTGGTGAAGGTGGTGCTGGAGGGCCTGGGCATCGCCCGGGGCGTCATCACCACCATCCACGACGTGACCAACACCCAGGTGATGGTCGATATCGCCCACAAGGACCTGCGCCGGGCCCGTTCGGGCCTCAATTCGCTGATCCCCACCTCCACCGGATCGGCCACGGCCATCACCATGATCTACCCGCAACTGGCGGGGAAGCTGAACGGCCTGGCCGTGCGGGTGCCGCTGCTCAACGCCTCGCTGACCGACGCGGTGTTCGAGGTCGGCCGCCCGACCACGGCCGACGAGGTCAACGCCCTGTTCCGCGCCGCCGCCGAGGGGCCGCTGAAGGGCATCCTGGGCTACGAGGACCGGCCCCTGGTATCGGCCGACTACGTGAACGACCCCCGGTCGGGTATCGTCGACGGGCCGGCGACCCTGGTGGTGGACGGCACCCAGGTGAAGGTGCTGGCCTGGTACGACAACGAATGGGGCTACGTGAACCGCATGATGGAGCTGACGGCCAAGGTCGCCGCGCTGATGTAGGGCCATGGCCGACCGCCGATCCTATGCCGTGGTGACGGCCGCCTATTGGGCCTTCACCCTGACCGACGGCGCCCTGCGCATGCTGGTGCTGCTGCACTTCCACGCCCTGGGCTATTCGCCCCTGGACCTGGCCTACCTGTTCCTGCTGTACGAGGTGATGGGTATCGTCACCAACCTGGTCGGCGGATGGATCGGCGCCCGGTTCGGCCTTCGCCTGACTCTTTACTTGGGCCTGGCGACGCAAGTGGTTGCTTTGATGGCCCTTTCCGCCACCAACCCGGCCTGGGCGCCGGCCCTGTCGGTGGCCTATGTGATGGTCTGCCAGGCCCTGTCCGGCGTGGCCAAGGACCTGACCAAGATGAGCTCCAAAAGCGCCGTCAAGCTGGTTGCCGGCGGTGGCGGCGAGGGCGGGGCGGGGGGCGACGACTCGCGCCTGTTCCGCTGGGTGGCCGTGCTCACCGGGTCCAAGAACACCCTGAAGGGGCTGGGGTTCTTCCTGGGCGGCCTGCTGCTGGAGGGCCTGGGCTTCACCGGTGGCCTGTGGCTCATGGCCGGGGCCCTGGCGGTCGTGCTGGCGGCCGCCCTGGCCACCCTGCGGGGCGACCTGGGCAAGGCCAAGGAGAAGGTCAAGGCCCGCCACCTGCTGTCGAAAAGCCGCGAGATCAACTGGCTGTCGGGGGCGCGCCTGTTCCTGTTCGGGTCGCGCGACGTGTGGTTCGTGGTCGGCCTGCCCCTGTTCCTGTACACGGCCCTGGGCTGGACCTTCACCCAGGTGGGGGCCTTCATGGCCGCCTGGGTGGTGGCCTATGGCCTGGTCCAGGCGGCGGCGCCCCAACTGCTGAAGGGCACGGCCGACGCCGCCTCGGGCGTGGCGGTGGCCCGCACCTGGGGGTTCTCGCTGGCCATCCTGCCGGCGGCCATCGCCCTGGGCCTGGGCACGGCCCTGCCGGCGGCGGCGGTGATCTTCATCGGCCTGGGGCTGTTCGGGCTGGTGTTCGCCGTCAACTCGTCGGTCCACTCGTTCCTGATCCTGGCCTATTCGGACCACGACAAGGTGGCCCTGAACGTGGGCTTCTACTACATGGCCAACGCCGCCGGGCGGCTGCTGGGCACCCTGCTGTCGGGGCTGGTGTACGAATGGGGCGGGCTGGGGGCCTGCCTGTGGGTGTCGGCCGCCATGGCCGGCCTGGCCGCCGCCGGCACCCTGGCTCTGCCGTCCCGGCCCTTGGGCCGCGCCGCCTGATCGCCCATACTGGCGCCCATGACCGAATCCAAGCCCCTGCCGGCCGGTGCCTGCGACTGCCACCTGCACATTTACGAGCCCGCCTATCCCATGGCGCCCACGGCCCTGCTGCCGCCGCCCGAGGCGCCCCTGGCCGCCTACAGGGGCCTGCGGGCGCGCCTGGGCATCGACCGCTCGGTGATCGTCCAGCCCACCACCTACGGCCTGGACAACCGCTGCACCCTGGCCGCCGCGGCGGCCCTGGGGGAGGGCGCCCGGGCCGTGGTCACCGTGGACCGCACGACCACCGACGCCGACCTGGCCCGCTTCAATGCGGCCGGGGCCCGGGGGGCGCGGTTCCACATGCTGCCCGGCGGCCCCGTGCCGTGGGACGACCTGGCCCCGGTGGCCGAGCGGGTGGCCGACCTGGGCTGGCACATCCAGTTGCAGATGAACGGCAACGACCTGCCGGACCGCCTGGACGCCCTGAAACGCCTGCCCACGCCCCTGGTCATCGACCACGTGGGCCGGTTCCACGGCGGCACGGACCCGTCGGGCCCGGCCTTCAAGGCGCTGCTGGACCTGCTGGCCGGCGGGCGCTGCTGGGTCAAGCTGTCGGCCCCCTACGAGGCCAGCAAGGCCGATGCGCCGCGCTATGGCGACATCGGCGCCCTGGCGAAGCGCCTGGTGGCGGCGGCGCCGGAGCGCCTGGTCTGGGCCACCAACTGGCCCCACCCGGGCCAGGACCCGGCCCCCGACGACGTGGCCCTGCTGGCCCTGATGGACGACTGGGTGCCCGACCCGGACACCCGCCGGCGCATCTGGGTGGACAACCCGGCGGCCCTCTACGGGTTCTGACGACGGGATTAATTGACAATTCATTCCCATAATGACAACATATTGTCATTATGACGGACACTCCCACCCCCCAGGGCGCCCGGGTCACCGATCTGGTGCTGGACGTCTTCCGCCTGAACGGCCTGCTGCTGGCCGAAGGCGACCGCCTGGGCGCCGACATCGGTTTGACCAGCGCCCGCTGGCAGATCCTGGGCGCCCTGGACGACGGCCCCCGCACGGTGCCGCAGATCGCCCGGGCCATGGGCCTGACCCGCCAGGGGGCCCAGCGCACGGTCAACGTGCTGGCGGCCGAGGGCCTGGTGGACCAGCGGGACAACCCGGACCACAAGCGGGCCAAGCTGGTGGCCCTGACCGCCGAGGGCCGGCGGCGCCTGGATGCCATCACGGCCCGCCAGGTGCACTGGGCCCGCGACCTGGCGGCCGGGCTGGACCCCGCCGACCTTCTTGCTCGATGTGCGTCAACCCGAAGAAGCTGAAGAAAAAGGTCACATTGAAGGCGCAGTTCTCATTCCACTACGCGAACTGGCTCAAAACCCCCACTATCTACC
>JAGREA010000126.1 GCA_020446745.1 Rhodobacterales bacterium
CGGCCGCGCCCCGCCCCATCGAGCTGGACCCGGCCGTGGCCCCCGGCGGCGTGCCCCGGGCCGACCTGTTCCTGGACCTGACGGACGACCGGCTGCGCGCCCTGCTGGGCTCGCCCGACTTCCGCCGCCGCGACAACGGGGCCGAGTTGTGGCAGTACCGCACCGCCACCTGCAGCTTCGACCTGTTCCTGTATCCGGCCGCGGGCCGGGGCCATGCGGTGAAGTACGTGGACGTGCGCGACCGGGGCCTGGGCGCCATCGAACCCCGCGCCTGCCTGACCGACCTGCTGACCCGCCACGCCCGCGCCATCGCCGGCTAAATCGCCTCGCCCACATTCCCTTCCGTCGTGCCCGGGCTTGTCCCGGGTACCCACGTCTTTCGGCGCCGAAAAAAGTCGTGGACCCCCGGGACAAGCCCGGGGGCGACGGTATGGGGTAATCCCTACACCGTCGTCTTCGCCTTGTAGCCGCACAGGTCCCGCACCACGCAGTCCGGGCACAGGGGCTTGCGGGCCTTGCACACGTAGCGGCCGTGCAGGATCAGCCAGTGGTGGGCGTGCAGCTTCCAGTGGGCCGGGGTGCGCTTTTCCAGGCCCTTTTCCACCGCCAGGGGCGTCTTGCCCGGGGCCAGGCCGGTGCGGTTGGCGACCCGGAAGATGTGGGTGTCCACGGCGATGGTGGGCTCGCCGAAGGCCACGTTCAGCACCACGTTGGCGGTCTTGCGGCCCACCCCGGGCAGGGCTTCCAGGGAGTCGCGGTCGCGCGGTACCTGGCCGCCGTGCTGCTCGATCAGGATCTGCGACAGGCGGATCACGTTCTTGGCCTTGGTGTTGAACAGGCCGATGGTCTTGATGAAGTCCTTCAGCCGCGCCTCGCCCAGGGCCACCATCTGCTCGGGCGTCTGGACCTTCTCGAACAGCGGCCCCGTGGCCCTGTTCACCCCCACGTCCGTGGCCTGGGCCGACAGGGCCACGGCCACCACCAGGGTGTAGGGGTTGATCCAGTTCAGCTCGCTGGTGGGGTTGGGCCGGCCTTCGGCCAGGCGCCGGTAGAAGGTGTCGATGTCGGCCCTGCGCATGATGCGTTCGCTGTCCTCTCTCGTCCGGACCGGAACCATAGTCCCTGGCGGCGATCCCGTCTTGACGAATTCCAAGTTGCGAATGATCCTTAGACGAAGACACAAAAAATCAGAGGCACGCCATGCCCCAGGATTTACGACCCGGACGGGTCCTGTTCAGCGCCGTGCTGCGGCCCCATCGCAGCATCGGCAGCCGGGCCCAGATGACCGTCATCGCCATCGTCGGCGCCATCTGGGGCGCCGTGGGCACCGTGTTCATGATCCTGGGGGCCTGGCCCGTCATGGGCTTTCTGGGCCTTGAGGTGGTGCTGCTGGCCGCCGCCTTCCGCCTGCACAACCATTCCAGCCGCGCCTTCGAGGCCATCGACCTGACGGAACGCAGCCTGGTGCTGCACCGGGTGAACCCCTGGGGGGCGCGCCGGGACTGGACCTTCCAGCCCCAGTGGGCGCGGCTGATGGTGGAAAACCGCCCGGGCCGGGCCAGCCGTTTGTGGCTGTGCTCCCACGGGCGCAACGTGCGGGTGGGGCGCTTCCTGACCCAGGCCGAGCGCCACGACCTGGCGCTGTCCCTGCAACGGGCCCTGGACCGGGCCAAGGCCGCCGACGTGGCGGCGGAACCCCTAACCGCCTGAGCGCATCCCCAGCACGTCCAGCATGTCGTAGCGCCCGGGCGCCTGCCGGGCGCACCACAGGGCGGCGGTGACGGCGCCGGCGGCGAACAGGCCCCGCGACGACGCCTTGTGGGTCAGTTCCAGGCGCTCGCCGGGGCCGGCGAAGATCACCGTGTGCTCGCCGGTCACGTCGCCGCCGCGCAGGGTGGCGAAGCCGATGTCGCCGGGCCGCCGTTCGCCGGTGACCCCGTCGCGCACCCGCTGCGACACGGCGTCCAGGTCCACGCCGCGCCCGGCGGCCACGGCCTGGCCCAGCATCAGCGCCGTGCCCGACGGCGCATCCACCTTGTGACGGTGGTGCATTTCCAGGATTTCCACGTCGTAGCTGTCGCCCAGGGCGGCCGACACCTGGCGCGCCAGGCCCAGCAGCAGGTTCACCCCCAGCGACATGTTGCCGGCCTGGACCACGGCCACGCTGCGCGCCGCTTCGTCGATGGCCGCCTGGTGCTCGGGCCCCAGGCCGGTGGTGCCGATGACCAGGGCGGCGCCCTTGCGGGCCGCCGTTTCGGCGTTGGTGGCCACGGCGTCGGGCAGGGTGAAGTCGATCACCACCTGGGCCTCCTTGAACAGGGCGCCCACGTCGGCGGTGGCGGTCAGGCCCACGGCCTCGCGCCCGGCCAGGGTGCCCAGGTCGGCGCCCAGGTGGGGGCTCTGCACGTGCTCGGTGCCGCCGGCCAGGACGGCGCCCTCGGTGTCCAGCACCTGGGCCGTCAGCATGCGGCCCATGCGCCCGGCGCAGCCGGCGATGGCGATGGTGGTGGTCATGGAAAGGGCGCTCCCCCGGGCTGTGGACTGGCCGGGCAGTATGTCCGCTTCACCGGGCCGGGAAAAGCAAAAGGCGCCGCCGATGCCCCGGGTAGGGGGGGCACCGGCGGCGCGCCGCTGGCCTTCTAGGGCTAGGCCAGGAAAACGCCGTAGATGAGCACGGTGAGGATGCCGCCGATGACCGGCAGGGCGGTGCGGCGGACGATCTCGAAGGGCGAACAGTCCCCGGCGTCGCTGACGGCGATGATCACCCCGGCCACCGGCGACATGGACCGCGCCAGCCCGGCCGTGAGCTGCATGGGCAGCAGCATGGCCACGGGGGCGGCGCCGAAGGTGGCGGAAATGGTGGGCGCCAGGTGGCCGAAGGAGAAGAAGGCCGCGTTGCCCGAGCCGGTGATCACGGCGATGACGATCACCATGGCGCACATGACCAGGGTCATGGCGACCACGCCGAAGCCGGCGTTCTGGGCCAGGTCGATCAGGTAATCGACCATGCCGATGGTCTTCAGGCCGGCGGCGAACACCTCGGCGCAGACGATCAGCGACACGATGCGCGCGAACATGCGGCCCATGCCGTCGAAGAAGGCCATGAAGCCCTTGGTGATGGCCTTGCCGTCGCGGTGGCGGACGGCCTCGCACAGCAGGCCCAGCAGGGCGCCGATCAGCATGGCCGTGACCACGTCCAGCTTCACCGAGCTGACCAGCAGCTTGCTGAACACCAGGATCAGGGTCAGCGGCACCATGGGCAGCAGGGCGTAGAAGGCCGGGGCCTTGGCCTTGGGCGCATCGCCTTCCGCCGCCGGGGCGTCCACGGCCTCGGCCGCCACCACGTGGCCAGCGCGGCCGTCGAAATAGCGGCCGCTGACGTAGGTCAGCACCGTGATCACGGCGATGGCGGCGATGCCCACGGGCAGCTGGTGCTGGGCGAAGTACACCGCCACGTCCAGTTCCGCCGTCTTGGCCGCCAGGTTCGAGGCGCCCGAGGCCGGGCCCAGGTCCAGCACCGCCGTGGTGCCGATCATGGCCGCCGCCGCGGCGCGGCTGACCCCCAGGCGCACCAGGGTGGGGAAGAAGGTGACCAGCAGCAGCATGGCCAGGCCCGCCGCGCTGGGGATGAAGATGTTCAGGAACTGCCCCACCGCATAGCCCAGGGCCAGCACCAGGTAGGGCGCGTTGATCAGCTTCAGCGGGCGGATGGCCACGTCCACCATGGCGTCGGTGGCGCCGATGTGGTCCATGTACTTGGCGAAGCCGCCGGCCGCCATGATGATCATGCCCAGGCCCGCCGCCCGGTAGGCCAGCGACCCCCGCACGTAGTCGAAGATGTCGAAGAACGACAGGCCCGTGGACTTGGCCTTCTTGAACAGGATCGAGCTTTCCGGCGCCACGACCAGGGTCAGGGCCAGCAGCACCAGGCCGGCCAGCAGCAGCACCGTGTGGGGCTGGTACTTCTGGATGATGAGCCAGGCCACGATCACCGTGACGGCCAGGCCGATTATCAGGGACAACATGGATTTTCCTCCCTTTTCAAGGGCTTGCTTAGGGCCTGCTGAGAGCTTGGGGGGGCCCGTGGTGGGTCTGGGGAACGGTCGTCAGAAGGGCGCCTCCAGAAACGGCGCCAGGGCGGCCGCGTAGCCGGCCGGGTCTTCCAGGTAGGGGGCGTGGCCCACGCCGGGCAGGATCACGTGCTCGGCGAAGGGCGTCAGGTCGCGCAGCTCGGCGCTCAGGCCCGGCGCCACCACCGGGTCCCGTTCGCCGAACAGCACCCGGGTGGGCGCGGCGATGCGGCCGTACAGGGGGCGCAGGTCGGCGAACTGCAGCATGCGGGTGGCGGCGAACAGGCCGTCCACCCGGGTGCCGGCGGCCACCCGGGCCGCCAGGTCCAGGGCGAGGGGGGCCGCCGGCTGGGCCACCATGGCGGCGGCGCGGCCGCGGCCATAGGCCTCGGCGCCCTGGTCCTTCAGGGTGCGGATGCGGTCCTGCAGCTTGGCCGTGGGGGGCGTGCCGGGGGGCGCGGCGTAGCCGGGATGGGTGCACGACAGGACCAGGCGGTCCACCCCGGCCGCATCGCCGTCCGCCGCCACCCGGGCCGCCACGGCGCCGCCCATGGAATGGCCCACCACCAGCGGGCGGTCCAGGGCCAGGGCGGCCAGGAAGCCGCGCAGGCGATCGGCGAAGGCGTCCAGGTCCGGTTCGGCGCCGGCGGAACCGCCGTAGCCCGGGGCATCCCAGGCCACCACCCGGTGGCGGCCGGCCAGGCCCACCAGTTGCAGGGCCCAGCTGTCGGCGCTGCCCAGCAGGCCGTGCAGGAACACCACCGGCCGGCCGGCGCCCGAGGGTTCACCCGTGGCGCGGTAGGTGACGGCCTGGCCGTCCACGGCCACCGACCGGCGCGGCGGCAGGTGGGCCAGCAGCTCGGCGGCGGTGGAAAACCGGGTGTAGGCGTCGGGGGACGGCATGGCGGCGCGGGACTTTCCGGCTGAATTCAGGGCCCTTCCAGCCTATCGCCGCCGGGTTCATATTGTTTATGAATAGACCCTATGAGATTATAGAATTTCCTGATGATCCACTGACGGCCCGCCGCCATGAACATCCGCGCCCTGCAGGCCTTCAGCGCCGTGGTCACCGAGGGATCGGTGAGCGGCGCGGCGCGGGCCATGCACCTGAGCCAGCCGGCGGTCAGCCGCCTGATCGGCATTCTGGAGACCGAACTGCGGCTGACCCTGTTCCGCCGCGAACGCCAGCGCCTGCACCTGACCGAGGAAGGGGCGACGTTCCACCGCGAGGCCCGGCGCATCCTGGCCGGCCTGGCCGAGGTGCCGCGCATCGCCGACGAGATCCGCGCCCGGCGCCTGCGGCGCCTGCGCATGGTGACCATGCCGCGCACGGCCCTTTCGGTGGTGGCGCCGGCCGTGGCCCAATTCTCCCGCGACCATCCCGACGTGGAGGTGTCGCTGGACATCCGTTCCCACCGCGACCTGGAGACCTGGATCAACGGGCGGGAATACGACCTGGGGTTCGGCAACGTGCCGATCTCCCACTGGGCCGCCGTGGGCACGCCCCTGGGCCGCACCAAGCTGGAGGTGCTGATGCCCCACGGCCACCCCCTGGCCCGGCGCGACACGGTGGCCCTGACGGACCTGGCGGGGGAAACCCTGGTGCAGCAGTTCCCGGGCATGCTGCTGCGCCGCCAGATCGACGCCCTGATGGCGGCCGAGGACGTGACGCCGGCGCGGGAGGTGCTGACGGGATCGTCGCAGCTGGCCCAGCACCTGGTGGCCAACGGCGCCGGGCTGACCATCATCGACCGCCTGAGCGTGCTGGCCCTGGACCCGCGCCTGGTGGTGTCGCGGCCCCTGCACCCCACCCGCTGGGTGACCTTCGGCGTGATCCGCCACCGCGACGACGACCCGGACCCCCTGGTGGACGCCCTGACCGCGCTGCTGCGCCGGCGCCTGGCCGCCTGCGCCGAGCCGGGATCCATCGAGGTGGTCTAGGAGAAAAAGCCGCGATAGCATGGCGGCAAGGGAGGAACGCCCACCATGTCCAACATCACCTATCTGCGCATCTATTCCGGGCCCGACGGGTGCTCGCACCTGGAGGACCGGACCGTCGGGCTGGCCGGCAGCGACTACGCACCGCCGGCGGTGCCGCTGTTCACCTCGACGCCGGAAACGGCCACCACGACCCTGTTCCTGGAACTGCCGGTGGGCTGGTACGGGGAATGGCACCCCACGCCGGTGCGCCAGTGGCTGATCCTGATGACCGGGGCTTTGGAATTCGAGGCCGGGGACGGCGCGTTCCGGCAAAGCGTGGCCGGGGATGTGGTTTTGCTGGACGACCTGACGGGGCCGGGCCACCAGACCCGGGTGCTGGGCGACACGGCCGTGCGCATCGCCGCCATCCACCTGCCCGCCGACGGGCCGCTGCCGGAATAGGAGGCCGGCAGGGCGCCAAGCGGCACCAACCCTTCGAGACGCCCGCTATCGCGGGCTCCTCAGGGTGAGGTTTTTCAATATGTTAGGCCTGATGCCGAGAAAGGCCGCCGCCTAGTCCTTCAAATCCTCCCACAGCTCCTTCACCTTCTTGAAGAAGCCGGCGGATTCGGGGCTGTGGGAGCCGCCCTCGGTGGCGTTCTCGAATTCCTTCAGCAGCTCTTCCTGGCGCTTGTTCAGGTTGACCGGCGTTTCCACCACCGCCTGGACGAACATGTCGCCCCGGGTGTTGGAGCGCAGCACCGACATGCCCTTGCCGCGCAGGCGGAACTGGTTGCCCGTCTGGGTGCCCTTGGGGATGGAGACCCGGGCCCGCGAGCCGTCCACGGCCGGCACCTCGATGGACCCGCCCAGGGCCGCCGTGGTCATGGGAATGGGCACGCGGCAGAAGATGTTGGCGCCTTCGCGCTGGAACAGGCGGTGGGGCTTCACCGACAGGAAGATGTACAGGTCGCCCGACGGCGCGCCGCGCAGGCCGGCCTCGCCCTCGCCGGCCAGGCGGATGCGGGTGCCGTCCTCCACCCCCGCCGGGATGGTCACCGACAGGGTCTTTTCCCGCTGCACCCGGCCCTGGCCGCCGCACGACCGGCAGGGGTCCTTGATGACCTTGCCGGCGCCGCCGCAGGACGGGCAGGTGCGTTCCACGGTGAAGAAGCCCGACTGCGAGCGCACCCGGCCGCTGCCGTGGCAGGTGCCGCAGTTCACGGGCTGGGCGCCGCCCTCGGCGCCGGTGCCCTTGCAGGCGTCGCATTCCACCGACGTGGGAACCCGGATCTGGGTCTTCTTGCCGGCGAAGGCGTCCTCCAGGCTGACGTCCATGTTGTAGCGCAGGTCGGCGCCCCGGCCGCGGTTGCCGCGGCCCCCGGCGCGGCCGCCGAAGTCGCCGAACATTTCGTCGAAGATGTCGGCGAAGCCCGAGGCGAAGCCGGCCCCGCCGGCACCCCCGAACCCGCCGAAGCCGCCGAACCCGCCGGCCCCCGGGCCGCCCTGTTCGAAGGCGGCGTGGCCGTACTGGTCATAGGCGGCGCGCTTCTGGTCGTCCTTCAGGACCTCGTAGGCCTCGCTCAGGTCCTTGAACTTCTGCTCGGCGGCCTTGTCCCCCGGGTTGCGGTCCGGGTGGTACTTCATGGCCATCTTGCGGTAGGCGCGCTTGATGTCGTCGGCGCCGGCGCCGCGCTCCACCCCCAGGGTTTCGTAGTAGTCCTGCTTGGCCATCGGTGGTGATCCGTTCCCCTTGCGCCGCCCGCGCCCCCGCCGTTCCCGGCGGGGGCCGGACCATGCCTGTCAGGCGCGCCCCCGGGAACCTGCCCGGGGGCGTGCCGTCACGACTTGTCCTTGTTGGGGTCCACTTCCTCGAAGTCGGCGTCCACCACGGTGGCGTCGTCGCCGGCCGAACCGGCCGGTTTGGCATCGGCCCCGTGGGCGTCGTGGATGTCAGGCCCGGCGCCGCCTTCGGGCTGGGCCTCCTGCTGGGCCCGGTACATGGCCTCGCCCAGCTTCATGGCCGCCTGGGTCAGGGCCTCGGTCTTGGCCTGGATGGCCGCCAGGTCGTTGCCGTCCTTGACGTCCTTCAGCTCCTGGATGGCCGCCTCGATGGCCGACTTCTCGGCCGCGCCCACCTTGTCGCCGAATTCCTTCAGGTTCTTTTCCGAGCTGTGGATCAGGCCATCGGCCTGGTTGCGGGCTTCCACCAGCTCCTTGCGCTTCTTGTCCTCGTCGGCATGGGCCTCGGCGTCGCGCACCATCTGGTCGA
Source organism: Rhodobacterales bacterium (assembly GCA_020446745.1). GTDB lineage: Bacteria > Pseudomonadota > Alphaproteobacteria > Rhodospirillales > JACKKN01 > JAGREA01. The sequence goes on from JAGREA010000126.1 coordinate 8,263, forward strand.
TGTCGCTGTCCGACAGGCCGCCCGAGGCCTGGATGCGGATCTGCTGCTCCTTGCCCGTGGCCTTGTCCTTGGCCGACACGTTGACGATGCCGTTGGCGTCGATGTCGAAGGTCACCTCCACCTGCGGCATGCCGCGCGGGGCCGGCGGGATGCCCACCAGGTCGAACTGGCCCAGCAGCTTGTTGTCCGCCGCCATCTCGCGCTCGCCCTGGAAGACCCGGATCGTCACCGCCGTCTGGTTGTC
>JAGREA010000127.1 GCA_020446745.1 Rhodobacterales bacterium
AGCCTAAAACCCGGCGATCCTTTGACCGTTCCACCGGAAAGCACACCATGAACCGCATCTTCTCGGGCGTCCAACCCACGGGAAACCTCCACCTGGGCAACTACCTGGGCGCGATCCGCAACTGGGTCGCCCTGCAGGGGGATTTCGACTGCATCTTCTGCGTCGTCGACATGCACGCCATCACCCTGTGGCAGGACCCCAAGGACCTGGTGCACAACACCCGCGAGGTGGCGGCGGCCATGATCGCCTCGGGCGTGGACCCGGAACGGAACATCATCTTCAACCAGAGCCAGGTTTCGGGGCACGCCGAGCTGGCCTGGATCTTCAACTGCGTGGCCCGGGTGGGCTGGCTCAACCGCATGACCCAGTTCAAGGAGAAGGCCGGCAAGAACCGCGAGAACGCCTCGGTGGGGCTGTACGCCTATCCCAACCTGATGGCCGCCGACATCCTGCTGTACAAGGCCACCCACGTGCCCGTGGGCGAGGACCAGAAGCAGCACCTGGAGCTGACCCGCGACATCGCCATCAAGTTCAACAACGACTTCGGGGTCGAGCTGTTCCCGGTGGTCGAGCCGCTGATCTTCGGCGCCGCCACCCGGGTCATGTCGCTGAAGGACGGGTCCAAGAAGATGAGCAAGTCGGACCCGTCGGAGCTGTCGCGCATCACCATGACCGACGACGCCGACGCCATCGCCAAGAAGATCCGCAAGGCCCGCACCGACCCCGACCCCCTGCCCGGCATCCCCGACGGCCTGGATGGCCGGCCCGAGGCCGCCAACCTGGCGGGCATCTTCGCCGCCCTGTCGGACCGCACCGTGGCCGACGTGCTGGGTGAATACGACGGCGCCCCGTTCTCGCGCTTCAAGACCGACCTGTCGGACCTGGCGGTGGCCAAGCTGGCCCCCATCGGCGACGAGATGCGCCGCCTGATGGCCGACACGGCCTACGTGGACGGCCTGCTCACCGCCGGCGCCGCCAAGGCCCGCGACATCGCCGCCCCCATCCTGGCCGAGGTCAAGAAGGTGGTGGGCTTCCTGGGCGCCTGACGCGCGGCTTGATCATCCCCATCGGGCGTCCCATGTTAGGGGCTCCCACAGACAACGAGGCCCCGCCATGTTCATTCAAACGGAAACCACGCCCAACCCGGCGACCCTGAAGTTCCTTCCGGGTTGTGACGTCATGGGACAGGGCAGCGCCAACTTCACCTCGGCCGACGGTGCCGGCGATTCGCCCCTGGCCCAGCGCCTGTTCGCCGTGGATGGCGTGGCCGGCGTGTTCCTGGGCGGCGACTTCATCACCGTGACCCGCGGGGCCAAGGACTGGGACGTGCTGAAGCCCCAGATCCTGGGCGCGATCATGGACCACTTCACCTCGGGCCAGCCGGTGATGACCGGCGGCGACGGCGCCGCCGACGGCGCCGATGACGACGGCGTGGTGATGCAGATCAAGGAGTTGCTGGACACCCGCGTGCGCCCGGCCGTGGCCCAGGACGGCGGCGACATCGTGTTCCATTCCTTCGACGGCGGCGTGGTCTACCTGCACATGCAGGGCGCCTGCTCGGGCTGCCCCAGCTCCACGGCGACCCTGAAGCACGGCATCGAAAACATGCTGCGCCACTACATTCCCGAGGTCATGGAAGTGCGCGCCGTCGAATAGATCCGTCGATCGGATTCGGCCCGAATCCCCCCCTGGTCGGGGGGCGAAACGGCGGGTTCCGGCCCGCCGTTTTCATTTTTTTAACCATCCCCCGCCACAGTGAGATCCTTCCGGTTCCCCAACGGTCCTTGCTGGCCGGGGCTTTCCGGGGTGTGGAAAAAATCCGCTGGTGCGTCGAGATGATTTTACTAAAATCCCGTCGATTTTCGCCGGCCATGCTTCCGCACGCGACAGAAGGCAGGGATGCCTGCATGGAACCAGGCCAAGGGTTTGGCCGTTACAGGGTCGTGTCGGAGAAAGCGTTAAGAAGCCGGAAGAGGGGCGCGCCAGGGCCGAGAACATGGCGGCGCGCCAGGACGGATCGCCTCCCGCGGCAAGACGGGCGGCACGTTTCGGGCCCTCTGCCCCAAAATCGACAAGAAAATTCAACAGGCTTTGCGACTGCGACGAAACGGATACCGTTTTTGAGTGGATGCGAGTTGAGATGAACAGGTTTGAAAAAGGGGCCCTGGGGGTGATGGGCATGATGGTGGCCGCCGTGGTCGGCGTGTCCCTTCTGACACCCGTCGACCGGGCCACCGCGGCGCCCCGCGCCGATCTGGCGGAACTGAAGGCCAGCCTGCAACGCGCGGCGCTGCAGCCCGTGGTTCTGCCGCCCAAGCCCATCCTGCACGGCGGCTTGCAGGCCCTGAGCACCCTGCACCGCAGGGACACCACGGCCAAGCGCCTGTCCGCCGCGTTCCGGGAAATCGGCTATGACTTCCAGCGCGTGATGGCCGGCCAGCATGCCGTGCCGCGCCTGTTCCTGCCGACCCTGCCCCGGGACATGGCGAAGATCCGCGAATCCAAGACCCGCAAGGCCGTGTTCTTCCAGTCCATCCTGCCCCTGGTGCTGCAGGTGAACGAGGAAATCCGCGCCGAGCGCCGCCGCCTGTGGCGCCTGCGCTACGAACAGGCCACCGGCGGTACCATCGACGCCGTGGACCAGCTGTGGCTGATCGCCCTGGCCGAAAAGTACCGGGTGAAGCGGGGCGACGTGACGACCCTGCTGAAGCGGGTGGACATCATCCCGCCGTCCCTGGCCCTGGCCCAGGCGGCCGAGGAAAGCGGCTGGGGTACCTCGCGGTTCGTGCGCGAGGGCAACGCCGTGTTCGGCCAGTGGACCTGGGCCAAGTCCGGCGGCATCGTGCCCCGCGAGCGGGAAGAGGGCAAAACCCACAAGGTGCGCCGCTTCGAAACGCTGATGGACTCGGTGCGCGCCTACGCCCGCAACCTGAACACCCATCCGGCCTACAAGGCCCTGCGCGCCCGCCGCGCCGACATGCGCCACGCCGGCGACCCGGTGGACGGCCTGAACCTGGCCGAAAGCCTGGACCGCTATTCCGAGCGCGGCCCGGCCTATGTGGAGACCCTGCGCTCCATCATCTCCCACAACGACCTTCTGCGCCTGGACGACGCGCGGCTGCAGAGCGACCGCGTGATCTGATCCCTGATCTGATCCTGGCCCCAGGGCGGGAAAACCGGGCCCGTGCGCGGCAGCGCACGGGCCCGATGCGTTTTGGCGCGTCTGGCACACTTTTGCGACATCCCGGTGCTATGTCAGGGCCGTCCGTTTCCGAACCCGTTTCGGACCCCAAGCCATAACGAGAACCAAGCCATGACCAAGTTCCTGAAGACCCACGGCACGACCCTGACCTTCGCCCTGTTCCTGGTGTCCACCGTGTCGGGCGTGTTCCTGTTCTTCCATGTGCTGTCGCCGGTATTCCACGGCATGCACGAATGGCTGTCCATGGTGCTGCTGGTGCCGGTGGCGGTGCACGTGTGGAAGAACTGGACCGCCTTCGCCGGCTATTTCCGCCGCAAGACCGTCTATGTGCCGCTGGTGCTGTCGCTGCTGGCCGGCGCCGTGTTCGCCTATCCGGCCCTGACGGCGCCGGGCGGCGGCAACCCCGCGCGGGCCGCCGTCGGCGCCCTGCAGCGGGGCACGGTGGCCCAGGTGGCGCCCCTGTTCCAGTTGACGCCCGAAGCCCTGCGCGACCGGCTGGCGGCCAAGGGCTACACGGTCACGTCCCTGGACCAGTCGCTGGCCGAAATCGCCCGCGCTTCGGGTAAGGAAGGCGGCCCGGGCCTGGTGGCCGCCGTCGCGTTCGGAAAATAGATCTCTGTTGCGGCCCTCTAATGCGGCCCGCTAGTGCGGCACGTAGAACTGCCGGCCCAGCCAGTACCAGCGCCCCTGGCCGGCCGGCAGGGTGCAGTTGACCCGCGTCCGCCCCTGGGGGAAGGCCTGGGTCATGCGCACCTCCACCCGGGTGTCGCCCAGCACCGTGGCCGCCACCTTGCCCTGGCCCGAGGCATAGCAGGTGATGTTGCCCAGGCCCTTCATGGGCGGCGTCACCGTGAAGCCCACGGCCGGCGGGTTGGCATCCGTGACCAGGTGGTCCTCGGGCGTCAGGTCCGTGGCCGGCAGGTCGATGGTGTTGGCCGCCAGGCGGAACCGGTCCATGTCGCCGTAGTGTTCGTTCAGGGCGAAGCGGGGCAGGTAGTGGGGGTCGTCCTGGGGCCCCATGGCGCCGGAATGCTGGCCGAAGGCGCCGATGAACCCGGCCTGGCGCACCAGGCGTTCCACGGCCAGGCTGGCCTCGCCGTAGGGATAGGCGAACAGCTCGGGCCGCAGGCCCAGCTCGGCCTCGTAGCGGGCCGTGGCCTGGGTGATCTCGTCGCGCAGGCGGGCGTCGTCGGCGTCGGGCATGTGCAGGTGGCTGGCCGTGTGGTGGCCGATGGTCACCCCGGCGCGGGACAGCTCGCGGATCTGGTCCCAGGTCATGTAGCCGCCGCCCTGCTTGCCGTCCGCATGGTCGGTGGACACGAACAGGGTGAAGGGCAGGCCGGCGGCCTTCAGGCGCGGCCAGGCCTCGGTGTAGACGGACAGGTAGGCGTCGTCGATGGAAATGCCCACCGTGCGGTCGGGCAGGGGCTGGCCGTCGCGCACGTGGGCGACGATGCGGGCCAGGGGCCACACGGTGTAGGCGCCGCTGGTCAGTTCCCTGATGTGGGCCTCGAACTGCTCGAGGGTGATGTTGGTGGACGGATACCGCCCGTCGCCGAACCGGTGGTACATGAACACCACCGCCGAGTCCGCCGCCAGCGCCGGCAGGGCCGCCAGGGCCGCCATCATCGCCAGCAGGCCGCCCAGAAGCCCGCTTCCCAACCTGGTTCCGCTGCCCATGCCGCTGCCGCCTTCGCGCTCCATTGATTCCGCGCCCGCCAGGCCTTACGTCAGGCGGGACAGCAAAAACATTAGCCCAGGGGGCCGATCAGGCCAACAGACGCGCCACCGGCGCCCCGACCCGGGCAAAGAACGGACCAAGGAGGGACCCATGGATTTCACGGATCGGCACGTGGTGGTGACCGGCGGCACCGGCGCCCTGGGCACGGCGGTGACGGGCCGCCTGTTGGACCTGGGCGCCACCTGCCACATCCCCAACCTGCAGGCCGACGAGCTGACCCGCTTTCCCCACGCCGGCCACGACCGGGTGCGGGTGACGCCGGGGGTGGACCTGACCGACGCCCCGGCCGTGGACGCCTTCTACGGCACATTGCCGTCGCTGTGGGCCTCGATCCACCTGGCCGGCGGGTTCGACATGGCGTCGCTGGCCCACACCAGCGCCGAGGCCTTCACCGGCCAGATGACCATGAACGCCACCACCTGCTTCCTGTGCTGCCGGGCCGCCGCCGGGGCCATCCGGGCTTCCGGCGGCGGCGGGCGCATCGTCAACGTGGCCGCGCGGCCGGGGCTGGAGCCCCGCCAGGGCGCCGGCATGGCGGCCTACGCGGCCTCGAAGGCCGCCGTGGCGGCCCTGACCCAGGCCCTGGGCGAGGAACTGGCGGCGGAAGGCATCTGGGTCAACGCCGTGGCGCCGTCCATCCTGGACACCCCGGCCAACCGGGCCGCCATGCCCGACGCCGACCACGACGCCTGGCCCAAGGTGTCGGCCGTGGCGGAAGCCATCGTGTTCCTGGCCTCGCCCGAAAACGGGGCCGGCCGGGGCGGCGTGCTGCCGGTGTACGGAAGGGTCTGACGCCCCGCAAGCTGGACCAATGCTTCGAGACGGGCTCTTCGAGCCCTCCTCAGCATGAGGCTCGACATATTGAAAAACCTCACCCTGAGGTGCGAGCGCAGCGAGCCTCGAAGGGTTGTTTCCGCCTGGGCGAGCCTCAGCCCGGCATCATCGGTTCGGGCAGCACCGAATCCGACAGCACGGGGAAGTGCCTGCGGGCCTCGAACATCTGGTAGTGCCACCATTCGGCCCGGTAGAAGTCCCACCCGGCCGCCGACATGATCCCCAGCAGCAGGTGGCGGTGGCGCTGCGCCGCCGCCGACACCTCGGTGCTCCCGTGGTGGGACCGCGGCGTGAAGGCGTCGAACGGCGTGCCCATGTCCAGGTCCGTGCCGCCGGCATCCACCAGGGTCACGTCCACCGCCACGCCCATGGAATGGGGCGAGCCCCGGCGCGGGTCGGCCAGGAATTCCGGGTCCGGAGTATGGTTCCACAGCACCCACTGGGCCTCGGCCGGGCGGAAGGCGTCGAACACCTTCAGGCGCAGGTCCAACTGCGCCGCCAGGTCCACGGCCCGCCGCAGCAGGGCCTCGGCCTCGGGCCGCAGGTAGCAGGCGGCGCGGCCGTACACGGGCCGGCCGGTGAAGTTGCGGTCGTCGGCGTAATGCAGGTCCAGCAGCACGCCGTGGGTGTCGGGGGTGATCTGGTGCAGCACGGAAGGGCTCTCGTTTTCGAATCGCTTGCAGTATAACGCGGCCCATGCACCGGTCCGCCACCCTGCTTGCCCTGGACAGCGCCACCGGCGCCTGCTCGGCCGCCGTGCGCGCCGGCGGCGCCCTGGTGGCCCACCGCTTCCAGGCCATGGCGCGGGGCCAGGCCGAGGCCCTGATGCCCATGGCGGCCGAGGTGCTGGCCGAGGCCGGGCTGACCGCCACGGACCTGGACGGGGTGGCCGTCACCCGGGGTCCCGGGGCCTTCACCGGCCTGCGCATCGGCCTGTCGGCGGCCCGGGGCCTGGCCCTGGCGGCCGGGGTGCCGTGCCTGGGTGTGACCACCTTCCAGGCCCTGGCCGAAGCCGTGCCCGACGCCGAATTGGCGGCGGGCGGCGTG
>JAGREA010000128.1 GCA_020446745.1 Rhodobacterales bacterium
CGAGGACGGCAGGGTCACGGCCAGGGTGAAGCCCATGGCCACGGCGGCGTCGGCCGCCGAGCCGCCGGCCGACAGCACGTCGCGGCCCACCAGGGCGGCCCGGGGTTCGTCGGCCACGGCACCGCCCAGGAAGCCTTCCACATAGCCGACGCTGCCCCGTTCCAGGGACTCGTCCGACGAACAGGCCGCCACGGCCAGGACGCAGGCGAGGAACGCCACCGACCCGCGCGGAACGGTGAATTGACGCCACCGGCGCCCCCCCGTACCCTGATTCAGCGCTTCCCGGACCATGGTGCCTTGGCGGCCGGACCCTTCCGGGCGCCGGCGCCGCAACCGCTTGGACATGATGAGAGTCACCCCCCTGTTCGCCGCCCTTGGACTGGCGGCCCTTCTGTTCCTGCCCCGGCCGGCGGAGTCCGCCGAGCGGTTCAGCTTCATTCGCGATGCCGAGATCGAACAGACCATCCGGATCTGGGCCGCGCCGCTGTTCCAGGCCGCCGGCCTGGACGCATCGGCCGTTCAGATTTACCTCGTCAACGACCGCTCGCTCAATGCTTTCGTCGCCGGGGGGCAGAAGCTGTTCATCAATACGGGCCTGCTGATGGGCAGCGACAGCGCCGACCAGGTGATCGGGGTGATCGCCCATGAAACCGGGCATATCGCCGGCGGCCACCTGGCCCGCACCCAGGACGCCCTGCGCGACAGCTCGGCCCAGTCCATCCTGGCCTTCGTGCTGGGCGCCGCGGCGGCCGTGGGCACGGGGCGCGGCGACGTGGGCGCGGCCATCATCGCCGGCGGCCAGTCGGTCAGCGCGCGCAACTTCCTGCAGTATTCCCGCACCCAGGAATCGGCGGCCGACAACGCGGCCCTGAAATACCTGGACGCCACCGGCCAGTCGGCCGTGGGCCTGATGCAGTTCATGGACAAGCTGGCCGACCAGGAACTGCTGAGCAGCAAGCGCCAGGACCCCTACGTGCGCACCCACCCCCTGTCGCGGGACCGCATCGAGACGATCCGCGCCCACGTGACCCAGTCGCGCTTCTCGAACGTGCCGGACACCCCCGAAAACGCCCAGCGCCACGCCCGCATGAAGGCCAAGCTGTACGCCTTCCTGGACCCCATCAGCCGCACCCTGAAGCGCTATCCGGAAGAGGACACGCGCATCCCGGCGCGCCTGGCCCGGGCCGTGGCCTTCTACCGCAAGCCGGACCTGGCGGCCGCCCTGCCGGCCATCGACGGGCTGATCGCCGACCTGCCCGACGACCCCTTCCTGCACGAACTGCGCGGCCAGATGCTGTTCGAGAACGGCCGCCTGCCCGAGGCCCTGGTGTCGTACCGCAACGCCGTGCGCCTGATGCCCCAGTCGGGCCTGCTGCAGCGCGACCTGGGCCGCCTGCTGATCGAGCTGAACGACGACAGCCTGCTGCCCGAATCCATCGAGCACCTGCGCGCCGCCGTGAAGGCCGACCGGCGGGATTCCTTCTCGTGGCGCCAGCTCGCCATCGCCTTCGGCCGCCAGGGGGACATGGCCGCCAGCGCCCTGGCCCTGGCCGAGGAAGCCATGATCACCGGCGAATACAGCAACGCCACCTATCAGGCGGGCAAGGCCGAATCCCTGCTGCCCCGGGGCTCGTCGGCCTGGCTGCACGCCCAGGACATCCGCAACGCCGCCGAGCAGGCGGAAAAGCGGGCCAAGCGCCTGAACAGGAACTGAGACCCCGTTGGCCCGCCGCCCCGGCCTGAACGCCGCCCTGGCGGCCGCCACCCTGGCCGCCACCCTGGCCGTCACCCTGGCCGCCTGCACGGCGCCGGAACCGGGGGTGGACCTGCCCCGGCGCCTGGCCCTGCTGGGCCCCGTGGACGGCTTCACCCACCAAGGCTGGTTCCCCCTGACCGACCGCGACGACGTGCTGGCCCGCACGGCGCGGTTCGCCGTCGACGGCGTGCCGGCCGAACGCCTGCTGCCCGGGCCCCGGCCCCTGGTGCTGCTGCATCCGGTGGCGGCCCGCCTGCTGGCCATGCCCTACCTGAGCTGGACCTGGTACCTGACGGGGCCGGACCCGGCCCGCCATCCGCTGCGCATCCTGGTGGGCTTCCGCGACGGCCCGCCCCCGCCGCCGCCGCCCGACGATGGCACCTACCGCCCCGATACCACCGCCGACTGGGCCCGGGAAGAGGGCTGGGACCGGGGCGGCGGTTTCGACGACCTGCCGCCCCACGACCGGGGGCTGGAGATCACCTGGGGGGCCTCGGCCCTGCAGCGCGGCAGCCTGTCGCCGCGCCGACCGCCCGGGGCGGACGACCCGGACCAAGCCGCCCCCCACTGGCGCTACGTGGCCCGGGGCGGCGGCGAGAACTTCGGCTTCTGGTGGCTGGAAACCGTGGATCTGGCCGGCCTGCACGACCGCGCCTGGCCCGGGCACACGGCCGCCGGCACCCACATCGCCTTCGTCGCCGTGGCCCTGGCGCCAGAACCGGCCACCGAATCGGCCACAGAATCGGCCACAGAATCGGCCGGGCCGGTGGCCTACCTGTCGGGCCTGGTGCTTTCCCGTTGAAGGTTTCAAAAACCCGTGAAACCGGGGGCTTTGGCTTGTGGCCCGGCGGCGCCTGGCCCATGATGCCCAACCCCGAGCAGCACAAGGATCCGTTTTCCATGCAACACCTTCTGGCCCGCCTGCCGCGCACCCTGATCGGCGCCCTGGCCCTAGCCGCCCTTCTGTCGGCCGCCGTTCCGACCGCCCGGGCGGCCGACGGCACCATGACGCCCGCCCAGCGCAAGGCCGTGGAAAACGTGGTCCGCGACTACCTGCGCCAGAACCCGGAAG
>JAGREA010000010.1 GCA_020446745.1 Rhodobacterales bacterium
AGCCTCGCCCTGAAGCCTCGCCCTGAAGCCCCGCCCAAAAGCCCGCCCTGAACCCCCGTTCATCAATACCTTGAGCAATATTGACCAAAGTTAAGGTCATGTGCCCGGCCCTTTCGTATCAACGAGGATGGCCGCCCATTCAGGTGGCGGGCCGGCGGGTGCCGGCCCGAATCGACAAATAGGGGCCGGCGCATGCCGGTCCGGGGCTTTCGTTTTTGGGGTGAGTGGAGGGCAGACATGGCCGAAACCGACGGCAAGACTGGGCCGGGCGCCGACGAGCCGATCCCGATCATGCAGCAGATCCTGGATAACCCGTTCCTGCTGCTGTTCCTGGGCATCACGGTGCCGGCGGCCACCTACCTGATCTGGGGATTGATGGAGGTCGCCTCCATTCCCATCGCGCAATAGTCAAAACGGTTACGAGGGGGAGTGGAGATGGCGATTTTCCCGCCGCCGCAGCGCGTCTGGTGGAATGAGCCCGTTGAGAAATCCGAGGTCTTCTGGGTTTCCATCGCGCTGATCTGGGCGCTGATCATGTTCTTCATGATGCCGTACTGGCACCTGACCGGAGAACAGAACCTTTCCAACGAGGCCTACCGCACGACGCCCGATGCCTTCGGCGCCAAGGTGGAGGCCATGGTCGACCAGTACAAGGTGCGCGAGGAAGGCGACACCGGCGTGCCGGTGGTCCGCCCGCCGGCCGGCAGCGACGTCTACATGCTGGCCCGCCTGTGGGAATGGTACCCGGTGCTGGAGTTCGAGAAGGGCGAGACCTACCGCCTGCACCTGTCGTCCATGGACTGGCAGCACGGATTTTCCCTGCAGCCCGAGAACATCAACATCCAGATCCACCCGAACTACGACATGGTCGTCACCATGACGCCCACGTCCACCGGCGAGTTCGGGGTGGTCTGCAACGAATTCTGCGGCGTCGGCCACCACACCATGGTGGGCAAGATCTACGTCGTGGACAAGAAATAGGGGGGATGGACAGATGACCGGATTTCGCACCTGTCCCACCACGGGGTTCAAGATCGACCTGAACGCCGACAAGCTGATCAAGTGGAACGCCGTTTCGGCGGTGATCTTCCTGCTGATCGGCGGCCTGTTCGGCATCCTGGTGGCGCTGACGCGCTGGCCGGCGGTGCACATCCTGCCGCCCGACCTGTTCTACCTGGCGCTCACGGCCCACGGGCTTGATGTCCTGCTGGTGTGGATCATCTTCTTCGAGGTGGCGCTGCTCTACTTCGCCTCCTCGGTGCTGCTGCAATGCCGCATCGCCACGCCCAAGATGGCCTGGCTGGCCTTCATCCTGATGTGGGTGGGGGCGCTGATGACCAACGTGGCCGTGCTGATGGGCGATTCGTCGGTGATGTTCACCTCCTACGTGCCCATGAAGGCGGCGCCCAGCTTCTACCTGGGCATCATCCTGTTCGCCGTGGGGGCGCTGATCGCCTGCTTCATCTTCTTCGGCACCCTGGTCATCGCCAAGCAGGAGAAGACCTACGAGGGATCCATCCCCCTGGTCACCTTCGGCGCCATGACGGCGGCCATCATCGCCATCTTCACCATCGCGTCGGGGGCCATCATCCTGATCCCCACGCTGCTGTGGTCCGTGGGCTACGTGGGCAGCATCGACACGGTGATGTACAAGGTGGTCTGGTGGGCCATGGGCCATTCGTCGCAGCAGATCAACGTGTCGGCCCACATCGCCTGCTGGTACGCCCTGGCGGCCATCCTGTTCGGCGCCAAGCCGCTGAGCGAGAAGGTCAGCCGCATGGCCTTCTTCATGTACATCCTGTTCCTGCAGATCGCCTCGGCCCACCACCTGCTGGTGGAGCCGGGCCTCAGCTCGGAATACAAGATCTTCAACACCTCCTACGCGCTGTACCTGGCGGTGTTGGGGTCCATGATCCACGGCCTGACCGTGCCCGGCGCGGTGGAGGCGGCCCAGCGGGCCAAGGGCTACAACAAGGGCCTGTTCGAATGGCTGCGCAAGGCGCCCTGGGGCAACCCGTCGTTCTCGGGCTTCGCCCTGTCGGTGGTCATGTTCGGCTTCCTGGGCGGCATCTCGGGCGTGATGATGGGCACCGAGCAGCTGAACATCATCATCCACAACACCATCTACGTGCCCGGCCACTTCCACGCCACCGTGGTGACGGGAACCACCCTGGCCTTCATGGCCATGTCCTACTGGCTGGTACCGGTGCTGTGGCAGAAGGAACTGGTGGGGGCCGGCATGGCCAAGTGGCAGCCCTACCTGTTCGGCATCGGCATGGGCCTGGTCGCCACCTTCCAGATGGGGGCGGGAACGCTGGGCGTGCCGCGCCGCCACTGGGACATGAACTTCGCCGACGCCATGATCAACTACGACTTCCCGGCGGCCGCCAACCTGATGATGGCGGGCAACGGGATCGCGGCGATCATCGCCACGGTGGGCGGCGTGATCTTCCTGTACAACATGGTCGCTACGATCCTTTGGGGCAAGCCGCTGCAGAACGCCCCGAAGGCCGAAGAGGAGGCCGTCGCGGCGGGCCCCGTCGCCGCGCACGGAAGCGCGGGCACCATGGCAGTGCCCGGCACCTTCGTGCTGGCCCTGATCTTCCTGACGGCGTTTATTCTCTATTACTTCGTCAACTGGAAGTATCTGGCCAGTGTTTGGGGCTTGAGCTAGCCGTAACCTTGGGGGCGGGCGCTGGCCGTCCGCCCCCATTTTTCCGCCGTCCTTTTTCATTTGATCCTTTACCCGCCGCCTCCCGGCGATCGACCCAAGGCCCCCCTGGCGGAGCACCCCGGACCATGACGACCCGCCCCGCGCCCCCCTTTGCCGCCCGCCTCGCGCGGGTCGCGCTGTTCCTGGGGGCCCTGTTGGCCGTCGGGGCGGGGGTGCCGGGCGCGCCGTCCCTGGCCCCGCCGGCCCAGGCCGCGCCGCCCCGGCCCGAGGCCGAGACCCGGCGTGATGCCCAGGCCCTGAAGGCCAGCCAGGCGGCCGTGGGGCGGCTGCTGACGGACCGCGCCTTCACCGACCCCGCCGGCCGCGCCGTGCGCCTGTCGGACTTCCGCGGCCGGCCGCTGGTCATCAACATGGTCTATTCGTCCTGCGCCCAGTCCTGCCCGGTGGTCACCACCACCCTGCAGGACGCCGCCGAGGTGGGCTGGGACGCCCTGGGCAAGGATGCCTTCCACGTCATTACCGTGGGCTTCGACGCGGCCGCCGACACGCCCGGGCGCATGGGCCTGTACGCCGACCGCCACGGCCTGACCCGGCCCGGCTGGACGGTGCTGAGCGGCGACCTGCCCGAGGTGGTGGGCCTGACCGACGACCTGGGCTTCACCTTCTTCGAATCCGCCAAGGGCTTCGACCACATCGACCAGGTGACCATCGTCGATGCCGAAGGGCGGGTGTACCGCCAGGTCTATGGCGACACCTTCGACATCCCGCTGTTGGTGGAACCCCTGAAGGCGCTGGTCTACGGCACCCACGCGCCGTTCGCCAGCCTGGACGACCTGTGGAACAAGGTGCGCCTGTTCTGCACCGTCTACGACCCGGCGGCGGAGCGCTACCGGTTCGATTTCTCCATGTTCTACCAGATGGCCGTGGGCCTCACGATCATCCTGTCGGTGGGCTTCTTCGTCGTCCGTTCCAGCCTGCGCATCTGGGCCCGGTCGCGCGCCGAGCGCCGCCGCACCGGCCGCGCCAACCCGGCTTGACCGCCATCAATGCAGGACCGTTCCCCGCGCGCCCATATGGCCTTCAGGGTGATGGCGACCCGGCACATTCCGGGCGCCCCCGCCGGCCCTGAGGCCGAAGAACAAGACAAGGAGAAGACCGGGTGCTGAAAGTCATTCAGACGACGCTGCAGGGGCCGCTGCTGCGGGCCGAGGGGCTGTTCGACCATCCCTTCGGCGCCCACTGGAACCCCATGCGCCAGCTGGGCACCCTGTCGTTCTTCTTCTACTGGATCGTCGCCGTCAGCGGCATCTTCGTCTACGTGTTCTTCGAGACCTCGGTCACCGGCGCCCATGGCTCCATCGAGTACATGACGGTGCAGCAGTGGTATTTCGCCGGCGTCATGCGCAGCCTGCACCGCTATGCGTCCGACGCCATGGTGATGACCACGGTGCTGCACATGAGCCGGGAATTCATCACCGACCGGTACCGGGGCGTGCGCTGGTTCACTTGGTTCACCGGCGTGCCCATCCTGTGGTTCCTGTACGGGTCGGGCATCAGCGGCTACTGGCTGGTGTGGGACCAGCTGGCCCAGTACGTGGCCATCGGTTCCATGGAATGGCTGGACTGGCTGGGCATCTTCGGCGAGCCCATCGCCAACAACTTTCTGACCCGCGGCAGCCTGGGCGACCGGTTCTTCAGCCTGCTGGTGTTCATGCACATCTTCCTGCCGCTGTTCCTGCTGTTCATCATGTGGATCCACCTGCTGAAGATCAACCGGCCGCGCATCAACCCGCCCGGCGGTCTGGCCCTGGGTTCGCTGCTGATGCTGATTGCCCTGTCGCTGGTCTATCCGGCCACCAGCCACCCGCCGGCCGACCTGGGCACGGTGCCCACGGTGCTGGGCCTGGACTGGTTCTACATGATCCTGTACCCGGTGTTCGACACCTGGGGGGCGGGCATGATGTGGGCGGCGGCCCTGGGGGTTTCCATGTTCGTGGCCTTCATGCCCTGGCTGCCGCCCCTGCGCCGGGCCAAGCCGGCCGAGGTGCAGCTGGACAAGTGCAACGGCTGCACCCGCTGTTTCGAGGACTGCCCCTTCGGCGCCATCAGCATGAAGCCCCGGTCCGACGGCCGCCCCTACACCCAGGAGGCGGTGGTGGACCCGCGCTACTGCACCAGTTGCGGCCTGTGCGTGGGGTCCTGCCCCGTGTCCACCCCGTTCCGCAAGACCGACCAGCTGCTCAGCGGCATCGAGATCCCGGGCCTGACCCTGCGCCTGCTGCGCGAGAAGGTGGACGCCGCCGTGGCCGGCCTGGCGCCGCCGGACCCGGCGGGCAAGCCCGGCGTGGTGCTGTTCGGCTGCGACCACGGGGCCGACATCGAGCAGTTCCAGGACGGCTCCGTGGCCGTGGTGCGCATCCCCTGCGTGGGCATGCTGGCGCCGTCGTTCATCGACTACATCCTCAGCCGTTCGGGCGCCGCCGGGGTGATGCTGTCGGGCTGCCGCGACGGCGACTGCTACCACCGCCTGGGCATCCGCTGGACCGAGGACCGCATGGACGGCCTGCGCGACCCCTACCTGCGCGAAAGGGTGCCCAGGGCCCGCATCCGCACCCTGTGGGCGGCGCCCAACGAGCCGGGCAAGATCGGCCGCGGCCTGGCGACCTTCCAGGCCGACCTGGCCGCCGCGCCGGCTGACATCCAGGCCGGCGAACCGGCCGACAAGCCGGCCCCGGCGGCCTAGGGGAGGGGGAACCATGGCCGAGCTGACCACCGTTGCCTTCTACCTGGTGCCCATCGTTCTGTTCGGGCCGCTGCTGTTCTTCGTGCTGTGGCAGCTGGGCCTGAAGGATGTCATTCGCCCGTCGGAAGCCCTGAAGGCGTCGCGCCAGGCGGCCCGCCAGGCGGCCAAGGACGCGGCCTCGGGCGAGGCCCGCAAGCAGGCCAAGGTCCACTTCACCAAGCACCGGCGCGAGGAAGGCCGCAGCCCGGTGCGCCTGATCCTGCAGGCCGTGTGCTACGTGGGCTTCGCGGCGCTGATCGGCTACCTGTCGGCCCGGCCCACCTATACCTGGCTGGGCCCGGACCTGGCGGAGATCAAGCTGAGCCTGTCCCACCCGGGCCAGCACGTGGCGCCCTGCGTGAAGCGCACCCGCGAGGAGTTGATGGCCCTGCCGCCCAACATGCGGGCGCCCCAGAAGTGCTCCCGCGAGCGGGTGCCGGTGACCCTGCAGATGGAACTGGACGGCGACCTGCTGTTCGACCGCACCCGCAAGCCCGAGGGCCTGTCGGGCGACGGGGCCTCCACCTTCTACGCCCGCCTGCGGGTGCCGGCCGGCGAGCACCGCCTGGTGCTGCGCCTGCGCGACAACCGGACGGGCGAGGGATTCGACGCCGTGAAGGACGTGGCCCTGACCCTGGAGCCGGCCCAGTTGCTGGCCATCACCTACCGCACCGACCAGGGCTTCGTGCTGCGTTGACCCTGGCGCGCCCTGACCGCCACTTGACGAAGATCAATGAGGGTGAGACCCTGGAAACGGTAGCTTTCCCAACACCCTAGGAAAGATTACGCCAGCCAGGATTCACGACGACATGGAAAGCACCCCCCTGAGCCAAGCCGCTCTGGTGCAGATAAGGCGCGTGCCCCTGTTCGCGGGCCTGGCGCCCGAGGCCCTGGGCTGGCTGCTGGAAAGCGCCCAGGTGCAGTCCTGCCCGCGCGACACGGTGCTGTTCGAGGCCGGCGACCCGGCCAGCCAGTTCTATGTGGTGCTGGACGGTCGGGTGGAACTGTTCATGCGCTCGGCCGGCACCCGGCGCAGCGTGATCGACGTGCTGGGCCCCGGCGAGACCTTCGACGTGGCGGCCATCTTCGACGTCGGCCGCTACCCCACCGGCGCCCGCACCGTGGAGGATGCGGAACTGGTGGTGGTGCCGCGGGATTCCTTCGTCGCCCGCCTGTCGGAAAACTTCGACCTGGTGCTGTCCCTCATGGCCTCCATCTCGCGCCACCTGCGCGGCCTGGTGCGCCAGGTGGGGGAGCTGAAGCTGAAGACCACGGGCCAGCGCCTGGGCAGCTTCCTGCTGGGCCTGACCGACGCTGAAACGGGCCATTCCACCGTCCGCCTGCCCTATGACAAGCGGCTGCTGGCCAGCCGCCTGGGCATGCAGCCCGAAAGCCTTTCGCGGGCCTTCGGCACCCTGCGCGAGATCGGCGTGCATGGTGAGAATGATCGGGTCGTCATCGATGACCTGACTGCACTTCGGACCTATTGCGAGGAAAACGGCATCCCCCGCTGACGTATTCGAATTCCTTGAAATGCGACGATTTTTCCGGCTTGCCCGTTGAACATCGGGCAAGCCGGAACCATAATCGCCGGAATCCCATTCACCGGACCGGGCGCCCGGCCGCGCATGGCGGCGGCGCCGGGGTTCGACAGGCTGGAAAGGACCGGGTCGGGTGGCCGGCGTACGCTCTGGAACCACGCTGATCTCGCCGGAAGAGATCAGGATCGCCGCCAAGGCGCCGTTCTTTTCCGGCCTGCCGCTGGAGGCCGTGGCCAAGCTGCTGGGTGCCGCCACGGTGCGCACCTGTGGCCGCAACACCCTGCTGTTTTGCCAGGGCGACAAGGCCGACCGCCTGTTCGTGGTGCTGGAAGGTCGGGTGAAGCTGTTCACCTCCACCGAAAGCGGCGACGAGACGGTGGTGGAGCTGTTCGGCCCCATCCGCACCTTCGCCGAGGCCGCCATGTTCGCCTCGGGCCGGTTTCCGGTGAACGCGGAAATGGTGGAAAGCGGGCGTCTGGTCCAGGTGGGGGCGGAAGCCTTCTTCCGCGAGCTTTCGGCCAACCCAGACCTGGCGCTGATGCTGCTGGGCACCCTGGCGCGGCGCCACCGCGACCTGGTGCGTCACATCGGCGAGTTGAAGATGAAGTCGCCGGGCCAGCGCCTGGGCAGCTTCCTGCTGGGCCTGGCCGACGAGCAGACGCCCAACGTGCGGGTCACCCTGCCGTTCGACAAGGTGCTGATCGCCAGCAAGCTGGGCATGAAACCGGAAAGCCTGTCCCGCGCCCTGGCCCGCCTGCGCGACATCGGCGTGGATTCCCACAAGAACGAGGTGGTGATCCAGGACATCGAGGCGCTGAAGGAATTCTGCGGCGAAAGCGAGGGCCCGGTCGACGTGTCGGGCTGAGGCCGCGCCCTGGCGCGGCCGCCCGGCCCCCCTCAGTGGTGGGGGACCAGGGTGTGCAGGTTCTTGTCCTGGGTGCGGAAATGATTGCCGAACCAGTGGCCCAGGCGGTCCGCCAGGGCCTCGTCCAGGGCCGTGCCGGCGTCCAGGGCCACGCCGTCCATGATGTCGCGGATCTCTTCCAGCAGGTGGTCGTGGTCGGCCTTGTGGGGCGCATAGTCGGTGTAGCCGTGCTGGCGCATGATCTGCTCTTCCAGGGCGAAGTGGCCCTCGATCAGGGCATGGATCTCGCCCAGGAAGGCGTCGGCCTGGGCCCGGCTGACGTCACCCTGAAGGTCGGTGATCAGGGCGTTGATGGCCTCGATCAGGGTCCGGTGCTCGTAGTCGATATCCTTGATCCCGGTTTCGAACTCGGGCCGCCAGGGGATCTGGGCCATGGCATTCATCCTCAGGGCGTGACCGTCAGGGTGCCCGTCATCCCTTCCTGCTTCCAGTGCGGGCCGCACAGGTAGGGATAGGTACCGGCATCCTGAAGGGTCAGGGAATACATTTCCTCGGGGAACAGGCGGTCGGATTCCGCCTGGCCCGCCTCCTTGAACCACACGCTGTGGCTGGTGCGCTTGTCCACGTTCAGGAAGCGCACCGTGGTTCCGGCCTTCACGGTCAGGGTCTGGGGGCAGAAGGTGTACTTGTACATCAGCACCGTTTCCGTGTTGGCCGGCGCCTTGTCGATGCCCTCCATGGCCGCATAGCGTTCCCGGGCCTCGGCGCACACGGCGGCCTTGTCGGCGGCCTGGGCGGGCCCGGCCGGAATGGCGGCCAAGGGCACGACCAGGATGCCCAGGGCCAGCATCGCGGCGGTGGGGGAAAGCGGGTGGCGCATGGGGTCCTCCATCATCGGTGTGCCCGCAGGGGGCGTGTCAGGTCCGTCGGGGCGCCCGTCAAGGCGGCCAACGGAAACGGGCCGGCACCAGGAAGGCGCCGGCCCGCTCGTGGTCCCCGGAAACCGGGGGAGGGGAAGGCCGGCGTCCTATTCGGCCGGCAGCGTCATGGTGTAGGCCAGGATGTCGATGGAGACGTCCAGCGGCAGGGCGATCATGGCCGGCATCTCCTCGCCCGGCTGGCCGAAGCGGATCTTGTGCAGGGTTTCCGTCGGATCCTTCTGGGCCTTGGAGCCCACGGGGGGCATGTCGCTCATCTTCTGGCCGTCCACGCCGTGGCAGCCGCCGCAGATGGTTTCGTAGTAGCCCTTGCCCCGCGCCGCGTCGCCGGCGGTGACCTTGGTGTTGTCGGCCGAGATGTACTTGGAGATGTCGATCTGGCCCTTGCTGACATAGGTCGCCAGGGCCTTGAACTCGGCCTCGGAGAACATGTCGCCGGTGATCTGGTGGGTCTTGTCCTTCAGCACGGCGACGATGTCGTCCACGGGCTTGCCGGCGGCGCCGGTGATGCCCTTGACGCCGGTGAAGTGCGAACCCTTGGCGTACTGGCCGTCAGCGCCCTTGTAGTCCCAGCCGTGGCATTCCTTGCAGCGCCAGGTGGTGGACTTCTTCTTCTTGCCGGCCTCGGGATAGCTGGGGTGGGTGCCGCTGGGCAGGTCGCCCTCGGTGATCTTGTACCACTTGTCGTACAGCAGGCCGCCCCAGGCGAGCATGCCGGCTTCCGACGTGGGCCGCTTCTTGGCCGCGGCCACGGCATCGGTGGGCGCCGTGGTGGTGCCGATGGCCACGGTCAGGGCCAGGGCGGCGGGCATGATGCCCAGAACAAGGCGTTTGATGGCCTTCATGGTAGACTCTCCCTCCTTGGGTTCTTTCTCGTTTCCGGCGGCGCTTACTTGCACCAGGCGCCCTGCTCGATCCATTGCATCAGCAGCAGGGTATTGGGATGGTTGGGTTCGCTGCCCGGGTCGATGCCCGGCGGCATGCGGTTCATGGTCAGGCGCTGCACCAGTGCGCTGGCCTCGGCATCGAAGGGCACCACGATGGGAATGCCCGGCTTGCCTTCCTTGCCCCGCGTGCCCGACCAGGCGCCCTTCATGATCCCCTCGTAGGACTTCAGGTTGACCTCGTTGAACGACGGCGGGTCGCGGTGGGACTTGTGGCATTCGATGCAGGCGGTCTCGCTGCCGAAGGCGTCTTCCTCGGCGAACAGGGGCAGGACCTTCTGCTGGAAGGTCTCGTCATCCTTGGCGCCGTCGTTGATCCAGGCCTTGACCTTGCTGATGGCCTCGCTGGACACGGGCTCGAAGAACGGCACGCCCAGGGGCATGCGGTTGTTGCGCAGCATCTTCACCAGCAGGCTCTTCTCGGGCTCGCCGGGCACGATGATCTGGCGCGACGGCCGTTCCGTGGAACCCCGCAGGATGCCTTCGCAGGACGACAGGTCCATGCCGCGGTAGCTCTTGGCCGGGTCGTTGGAGCCGTGGCAGACGATGCATGCCGGGCCGTCGCCAAAGGCGTTGGGCGTGCGCATCAGGGTGGCGATGTAGTCGTACGAGACGGGGATGTCGCGCTGCAGGACCAGGGCCTCGACGACCGCGTTGTCGCCGTGGATGTTCAGCTTGCCCAGCTTCATGTCCAGGTACATCTGGTGCGTGACGCTGTTGGCGGCCAGCTCCTCTTCTTCCTTGGTCACGGCGTCCTGGGCCTGGGCCGCCCCGGCGATCATCACACCGATCATCGCCGCGGCGGTCATGGCCTGCAGGCCGTTGAACGGCCGGTTTTTGAGCCAGTCGAAGAACATTGGATCGTTTACTCCCTTACCGGTTTTTGAGGGGGTATTTATAATTATTATGATCTTCGCACATTAGCATACCGTCACGTTCTCGTCGTCGGTCTAGTCGTCGTCGTCGTCCTTCGAAAAGCCCTTGGGCAGCTTGTGGGCGATGCCCTTGTGGCACTCGATACAGGTCTTGCCTTCCTCGGCCGCCTCTTTCATCTTCTTCTGGGCGCGCCGGCCCTGCTTGTCGAAATGCATGGCCTCGAACGAATGGCAGTTGCGGCATTCGTGGGAATCGTTGCCCTCCATGGCGGCCCACACGTTCTTGGCCAGCTCCAGGCGCTTGGCCTCGAACTTCTCGGGCGTGTCGATGCTGCCCAGGGCCTTGTGGTACAGCTCGCGCGACGCCTTGATCTTGCGGATCAGCTTGGGGCCCCATTCCTTGGGCACGTGGCAGTCCGAACAGATGGCGCGCACGCCGGAGGCGTTCTTGTAGTGCACGCTCTCCTTGTACTCCTGGTACACCGTCTGCTCCATCTCGTGGCAGGACACGCAGAATTCCAGCGTGTTGGTGTATTCCATGAAGGTGTTGAACCCGCCCCAGAAGATGATGCCGGCAATGCCACCGATGACGAAGATGGCGCCCCAGCCGTAGCGCGCTGTCGGTGCCCAGAACCAGTTCCACAGTCGCTTGATCACGGTTCTATCCTCTTGATCCTCGAAGCCACGTTGATGCTCGATGCCACGGAGACGGCTGCTGAGTCCGAGCGTTCCGACCGGGCGCGGTGCCGCGGGGCAGGGAGTATGGGAGTAATGGTGCTTGATTGTGGTCGTTTGTGAAAGAGGCGGGCGATGACGCCCGCCTCTTGCCGTGCGCTATGTCGATAGCGGATCAGGTCACGTGGTGCTTGCGGTTCCACACGTTGAACTTGCCGGTGGGGGTCTCAAGCCCTTCGATGACCGCCTTCTTTTCCAGGGTCTGGGCGTCGTAGACCACGATGTGGCCCTTCAGCCAGTTCTTCTTGCCGCCGCGCACCCACACGGACACCCAGGCTTCGGTGCCGTCCTTGTTGAACTCGGTGTGCACGGCCAGGGCCTTGTCCATCTCGGTGACACGGATGGTCTTGACCACTTTGCCGGTCGCCTTGGAGAAGACCTTGACGGACTGCTGCACGTCGGGTTCCGGGTGCTTGGTCTGGTCGGCCCACACGTAGTCGCTCTTGGGATGCGTGCGGATGAACAGGCCGGGGCCGTCGGTGGTCACGGTGTAGCAGATCTTCCAGGCATAGTCGGGATGGCCCTTCGGATCGTTGCCCCAGACGGTGACCTTGCCCTCGCCCAGGTGGGTGGTGCCGGCCACGGGGCCGCACTTCGGATCGACCCAGTTGGCGCCGGGGCCCGGGTGGGGCTTGTTGCCGGTTTCGATCGAGGCGACGAACTTGCGGGTCGTGGAGTCCATGACCTCGATGCGGTTCGATGCGTTGGCGGCGATCTGGAAGTACTTCAGGGTCGGATCGAAGAAGCCGTCATGCAGGAACTTGTGGCTGTTGATCATTTCGACCCGCAGGTTGTCCAGGTCGGAATAGTCCACCTGCCACAGCTGGCCCAGCTCCTTCACCGCGATGATCCAGGTCGGCGCGTTGGGCGTGTTGTAAACGGCGGCCACGCGGGCCTCGTTCACGTAAGCGCCGTCCACGCTGACGCCGCGGGTGGACACCACCTTCAGGGGCTCCAGGGTCAGGGCGTCCATGATCACGAAGTGGGGCGGCCAGTAGCCGCCGGCGACCACGTACTTGTCCTTCCATTCGCCGAAGTGGGACACGGCGATGTCGCGGGCGTCGGACGCAACCTGCACCTCGGCCACCAGCTGCGGCGGATCGGTCCACAGGTCGATCTTGGTCACCTTGCCGTCGCGGCCCATGGTGTACCAGAAGCGGCCGTCGGAGGATTCCTTCAGCACGTGCACGGCATAGCCGGTGTCGATCTTGGCGACGATTTCCTTGGTGTCGCCGTCAACCACGCCCAGCTTGCCGGCGTCACGCAGGATCACCAGGAAGAAGTTTTCCCAGTTCCGGCTGTGCATGGGCTTGGTGGGGTAGTCCTTGGGATCGACCAGAACCTTGCGGCGCTGCTTCATCGTCGCCAGGTCCATTTCCGCCGGCGGGGGCACGTCCATCTGGATGTACGTGGCCAGCTTGCGGATCTGTTCCTTGTCGAAGATGTCGTCGAAGTTGTTCATCCCGCCCTCGGTGCCGAGGGTGATGATGCGTTCCAGCCGCTTTTGGCCGAGCTTCTTGGTATTGACGGGCTCCAGGTTCTTACCGGTGGCGCCCTTGCGCAGCACGCCGTGGCAGCCCGCGCAACGCTGGAAGTACAGCGTCTTGGCTTCCTCGAAGTCCTGCTCGTTGAGAGTCGGATCGGCAGCCCTGGCGCCCTGGATGGACACCATGGACAAAGCCGCGGCGACGCTCATCACGGATAGGGTCGTGACTAAACGTTTCATGAATGGCCCCCTCATATTGCGCATATCCACCGCGCCCAGAGGTGAGGGAGCGGTAGCGTCCGAATGTGTCCGCGATGGCCGTCGCCAGCCTTTGCTCCACAGCGTAGCGGACAGTGTGAAGTCATACGGAGGATACCAGATCATGACCTTAACTTTGATCAAATCCATGCGGTGACTGTGGATATTCACGTCCTCCGGCCCGTCGGAAAGCCTTGGCACGGCTGCGAATTTGACGAAAATCAATTCGACCCCCGGGGGCGCGTGGTACGTGTGGCCCAGGCTGGCGCGGACCCCCTGTTGCGGTCCAGGCGCGGGCCCGGTAGGGGCAAGGGACCAGGGGTGTGCCGCCACCCCGCCATCCGGGAGATTGAAGGTGAGTGCTATGGGGCGAGTCTTCCTCGTCGGTGCGGGGCCGGGAGATCCGGACCTGTTGACCATGAAGGCCCACCGGCTTCTGAAGGAGGCCGAGGTGGTGGTCTATGACCGCCTGGTGTCCCAGGAGATCCTGGACCTGATTCCCGCCGGCGCCACGCGAATCTTCGTCGGCAAGGCCGCCAGCAACCACCAGTTGCCCCAGGAAGAGATCAACGAACTTCTGGCCAGCCTGGCCAAGGCCGGCCACAGGGTGGTGCGCCTGAAGGGCGGCGACCCCTTCGTGTTCGGCCGCGGCGGCGAGGAAGCCCTGGTGCTGACCCGCCACAAGGTGCCGTTTGAGGTGGTGCCCGGCATCACCACGGCCTCGGCCGTCAGCGCCGTTTCGGGCATTCCCCTGACCCACCGGGCCCTGGCCGCCGGCGTGCGGTTCGTCACCGGCCACGCCCGCAACAGCATCGACCTGGACCTGGACTGGTCCAAGGCGGCCGATCCCGACACCACCCTGGTGGTCTACATGGGGCTGACCAACCTGACCATGATCTGCGACAACCTGATGGCCGCCGGCCTGCCCGCGGGCACGCCCGCCGCGGCCATCCAGAACGGCACCCGGGAAGACCAGCGCCAGCTCACCGCCACCCTGGCCGGCCTGCCGGCCGCCGTGGCCGCCCACGGCTTCACGCCGCCGGTGCTGATCATCATCGGCAAGGTGGTGGGCCTGGCCAAGGTGCTGAACTGGCAGGGCCTGACCTTCGAGGAGGACGCGGGCCTTGAGGACGCGGCGCCGGTGGACGGCACGGCGACCGGCCATGCCTAAGACGATGGTCCTTGCCCTGGTCCTGGCCGCCGGCACGGCCGCCGCCGCCGGGCCCACGCCGACCCGCCAGGCGGAGCTGAACCACCTGCTGATCCACGACTGCGGATCGTGCCACGGCATGACCATGAAGGGCGGCCTGGGGCCGTCGCTGCTGCCCCAGGCCCTGGTCGAGCGCACCGACGACGACCTGCTGGCGTCCATCGTCGAGGGCCACCCGGGCACGGCCATGCCGCCCTGGGGCCCGCTGCTGAACCCCGGCGAGGCCGAATGGCTGGTCCGGCGCCTGCGGGAAGGCGCCGGGCTGAAATGACGGTTTGAAACGAATCCCGCCGAAGGCGGCGAAGAAGGTAAGGACCCATGACCCTGCGAATCGGTGATCTGTCGCGCCGCCTGGGCGCCCTGACCCTGTTGACGGGAATTTTGGCCGTAACGGGCTGCGCCGCCCCCGGCGACCTGCGCGGCACCAACGACCTGGGCATCATCATCGAGCGCGCCAAGGGCGCCGCCCTGGTGGTGGACACCACGGCCCGCAAGCCCCTGGGCCAGGTGACGGGCCTGGGCGACCTGAGCCACGCCTCGGCCGTCTATTCCCGCGACGGGCGCTATGCCTTCGTGTTCGGCCGCGACGGCGGGCTGACCAAGGTGGACATCCTGACCCGCAAGGTGGTCAAGCGGGTGGTGCAGGCGGGCAACGCCATCGGCGGCGCCATTTCCCAGGACGGCACCCTGGTGGCGGTCAGCAACTACAAGCCCGGCGGGGTGAAGGTGTTCGATTCGGCCACCCTGGACCTGGTGGCCGACGTGCCCGCCGACTACGGCCCGGCCGAGCGGTCCAAGGTGGTGGGCCTGGTGGACGCCCCGGGCCAGAAGTTCGTGTTCAGCCTGTGGGACGGCGGCGAGATCTGGGTGCTGGACATGGTCGACCGCGCCAATCCCAAGCTGACCAAGTTCGAGAACGTGGGCCTGAACCCCTATGACGCGCTGATCTCGCCCGACGGCCGCTACTACGTGGCCGGCCTGTTCGGCGAGGACGGCATGGCGCTGCTGGACCTGTGGCACCTGGACAAGGGCGTGCGCAAGGTGCTGTCCGGCTATGGCAAGGGCGAACAGAAGCTGCCGGTCTACAAGATGCCGCACCTGGAAGGCTGGGCCATCGCCGGCAACCTGGCCTTCGTGCCGGCCATCGGCCACCACGCGGTGCTGGTCATCGACCTGCTGACCTGGACCGAGGTGGGGCGCATTCCCGTGCACGGCCAGCCCGTGTTCGTCATGGCCCGGCCCGACGGGCGGCAGGTGTGGGTCAACTTCGCCATTCCCCACAACGACACCATCCAGGTGATCGACGTGCCGACCCGGAAGATCGTCAAGACCCTGACCCCGGGCAAGGGCGTGCTGCACATGGAATTCACGCCGCGCGGCGAGGAAGTCTGGCTGTCGGTGCGCGACACGGACACGGTGATGGTTTACGACACCCGCACCATCGAACCGGTGACCAGCTTCCCGGCCGACAAGCCCAGCGGCATCTTCTTCACCGATCGGGCGGGGCGCATAGGGCTGTAGCATGGACATCCAGGACCTGGAAAAACGCCTGCTGAACGACTTCCAGCGCGACCTGCCGCTGGAACCCCGGCCGTTCCTGGCCATGGCCGAGCGCCTGGGCGTGACCGAGGACGAGGTGCTGTCGGCCCTGGGCGATCTGCGCGACACCGGCGCCATCAGCCGGGTGGGCGCGGTGATCCGCCCCAACAGCGTCGGCGCCTCCACCCTGGCCGCCATGGCCGTGCCGCCCCAGGACCTGGAGCGCGTGGCCGCCCTGGTCAGCGCCCACGCGGCCGTCAACCACAACTATGAACGCGAGCACCGGCTGAACCTGTGGTTCGTTGTCACGGCGCCGGACGCCGACGGGGTGGCCGCGGTGCTGGACGACATTTCGGAACGCACCGGCCTGGCGGTGCTGGACCTGCCCATGCTGGAGGGCTACCACCTGGACCTGGGATTCGCCCTGCAATGGACATGAGCCCGACCCGCGTCACCGCCGCCGACCTGTGCCTGGTCAACGCGATCGAGGATGGCCTGCCCCTGGTGCCCCGGCCGTTCGAGGACATCGGCCGGCGCTGCGGCATGTCCGAGGCCGAGGTGATCGACGGCCTGCGCCGCCTGCAGGCGGAAGGGGTGGTCAAGCGCCTGGGCGTCATCGTGCGCCACCACGAACTGGGCTACCGGGCCAACGCCATGGTGGTGTGGGACGTGCCCGACAGCCAGGTGGGCGACCTGGGCCGCCGGTTCAGCGCCTTCGATTTCGTCACGCTCTGCTACCGCCGGCCCCGGCGCCTGCCGGACTGGCCCTACAACCTGTTCTGCATGGTCCACGGCAAGGCCCGCGACAGGGTGCTGGAACAGGTGGACCACCTGGCCCGGGAATGCGGCGTGGCCGACATCCCCCGGGCCGTGCTGTTCAGCGGCCGGCGCTTCAAGCAGCGCGGCGCCCGCTATTCCCGGCCGGAGGAAACATGAGCCGCGCCGCCGCCGCCGCCGAACCGGTGGTCCTGGACGCCCTGGACCGGGCCTTGATCAACGGCCTGCAGGGCGGCTTCCCCCTGTCGGACCGGCCCTATGCCGAGGTCGGCGAACGATTCGGCCTGTCCGAGGACGACGTCATCGCCCGCATTGGCGGCCTGCTGGACCGGGGCGTGCTCAGCCGGTTCGGCCCCATGTACCATGCCGAGCGCCTGGGCGGCGGCCTGGCCCTGGCGGCCATGAAGGTGCCGGAAGGCGAATTCGAGGCGGTCAACGAGGCCGTCAACGCCCTGGACGCCGTGGCCCACAACTACGCCCGCGACCACGCCTTCAACATGTGGTTCGTGCTGGCCACGGAAACGCCCGAGGGCATCGACGCGGCGGCGCGGGACATCGAGGCCGCCACGGGGTACCCCGTGTACCTGATGCCGAAGATCGAGGAATACTTCGTCGGCCTGCGGTTCGAGGCCTAGGCATGATCGACGACATCGACCGCAGGATCATCATCGAGACCCAGGGCGGCCTGCCCCTGGTGCCCCGACCCTACGCCGCCGTGGCCGACGCCGTGGGCACCACGGCCGAGGACGTGACGGCCCGCATGACCCGCATGCTGGACGCCGGCATCATCCGCCGCATCGGCGCGGTGCCCAACCACTACGCCCTGGGCTACCGGGGCAACGGCATGTCGGTGTGGGACGTGCCCGACGAGCGGGTGTCGGAACTGGGCCGGCGAATCGGCGCCCTGGATTTCGTCAGCCACTGCTATCATCGTCCGCGCCACCTGCCGGACTGGCCCTACAACCTGTTCGCCATGGTGCACGGCAAGGACCGCGACGCGGTGCGCGACGAGGTGGCGGCCATCGCCGCCCTGCTGGGCGAGGCCAACCGCGGCCACCGGGTGCTGTTTTCCACCCGGATCCTGAAAAAGACCGGCCTGCGGCTGGCCGGCTAGGAGGAGCGACCATGTTCCGCGTCACCAACTTCCTGAAGGAGCTGTCGGCCCCCACGGCCGTGGGCCCGCGCCGCGACCCGCCGGGGCCGGTGGTGATCTGGAACCTGATCCGCCGCTGCAACCTCACCTGCAAGCACTGCTACGCCATTTCCGCCGACACGGACTTCCCCGGCGAGCTGTCCACCGACCAGGTGTTCGCGGTGATGGACGACCTGAAGGCCTTCCGCGTGCCGGCGCTGATCCTGTCGGGCGGCGAGCCGCTGCTGCGCAAGGACATCTTCGAGATCTCGCGTCGCGCCACGGACATGGGCTTCTATGTGGGGCTGTCCACCAACGGCACCCTCATCGACGCCCCCCTGGCCGACCGCATCGCCGACATCGGCTACGGCTACGTGGGCATTTCCATCGACGGCATCGGCGCCACCCACGATGCCTTCCGCCGCATGGACGGCGGGTTCGACGCCGCCATGGCCGGCCTGCGCCTGTGCCGCGACCGCGACCTGAAGGTGGGCCTGCGCTTCACCATGACGAAGGACAACGCCCACCAGTTGCCGCAGATCCTGGATCTGCTGGATGCGGAAGATATCGACCGGTTCTATTTCTCGCACCTGAACTACGCCGGGCGGGGCAACCACAACCGCAAGGACGACGCCTGGCTGGCCGCCACCCGCGACGCCATGGATCGGTTGTTCGACCGCTGCCTGGCCCACATCAACGCCGGCCGGCCCAAGGAGTTCGTGACCGGCAACAACGACGCCGATGGCGTGTACCTGTACCACTGGATGCTGAAGCACCACCCGGACAAGGCCGAACACATGCGGGGCAAGCTGGTGCAGTGGGGCGGCAATGCGTCGGGCGTCAACGTGGCCAACATCGACAACGTGGGCGACGTGCACCCGGACACCATGTGGTGGCACTACACCATCGGCAACGTGAAGGACCGGCCCTTCGGCGACATCTGGATGGACACGTCCGACCCCCTGATGGCCGGCCTGAAACGGCGCCCCCGGGCGGTGACCGGCCGCTGCGGCGCCTGCGCCCACCTGGACATCTGCGGCGGCAACACCCGGGTGCGCGCCCAGCAGATCACCGGCGACCCCTGGGCCGAGGACCCGGCGTGCTACCTGGACGACGCGGAGATCGGGCTGGCGGAACCGGTGGGCGCGCGGGTCGAGGTAACGCCGTTTTCGGCCCGGCGTCGGGCGGGGTAGGGCGCCCTAATCCGCCAACAACCCCGCCACCAGCGGAAAGCTCACCACCGCCACCGCCGTAGAAATCAGGATCGCCGTCGAGCTGCGCTCCACGAACAGGCCGAACTGGCGGGCCACCAGGAACACGTTGCCGGCCACGGGCAGGGCCGCCACCAGGATCAGGCTGTGGGTCCACAGCGCGTCGGCGCCGCCCCAGGCCATCAGCACCCCGGCGATCAGCAGCGGATGCACCACCAGCTTCAGCCCGGTGATGGCCCAGGCCACGGCCATGTTGCCGGCCGGCGAGCGCAGGGCCAGAGTGGCGCCCAGGGCGAACAGGGCCGCCGGCGCCGCCGTGCTGCCCAGCAGCGACAGGAACGTGTCCAGCGGCGCCCACAGGTCCACCCGCACCAGCGAGAACGCCACGCCGCCCCCCACCGAAAGGGCGAAGGGGTTCAGGAAGGCGCCGCGGGCCAGGTCGCGCAGCACGCCCAGGGCCCCGACCCGGTCGCCCCGCGCCACCTCCAGCACGGCGATGGACAGCGGCACGAAGAACAGCAGGTCCAGCATCAGCACCACGCCCACGGGCACGGCCGCGGCCTCGCCCAGGATGGCCATGATCAGCGGCAAACCGAGAAAGCCCGAGTTGGTGACCGTGGAGGCCTGGCCCATGAGCGCCCCTTCGCCCAGGCGCAGGCCGAACAGCGCCCGGCCCAGCAGCCCGCCGCCCACGAACAGGGCCAGGGTGGCGATGCCGTACACGGCCAGCACGTCGGGCGGCACCACCTCGGTCACCGGGCGGGCCGACATGATGCGGAACAGCATGGCCGGCAGGGCGAAATAGAACACGAAGGCGTTCACCCCGGCCGCCCCGGCCTCGGGCAGCACCTTGAACCGGCCGGCCAGGTAGCCGCAGCCGATCAGGGCGAAGAAGGGCAGGGTGACCAGAAAGACGGACAGCACGCGCGACGGTTCCGGGCCGGGAAGGGGGTGCCGGACCTTGCCAGATCAACGAAAGGCCGTCCACGGAGAATGCGGCCCACGGAGAATACGACCCACGGAGAATACGACCCACGGAGAATACGGCAAGGCCGCCCGCGCGAGCACACGGGCGGCCTGTTGGTCGGTAGGACAGGTTCCTTGGTGGGGCGGCGGGCGCCCGGCGGAGAACGTCAGACCAGGGCGTCGAACAGCGCCGCCAGGACCACCCAGCCGACCGCCGATACGGCAATCCACAGGGCCATGCTGGAGCCCGGCGTGAGCCGATGGGACGGAGCTTTGTGGGCGAAGGCGGCGTACATTTTCGAGTCCTCGTGCGGTCTGCGGGTCGTCTTCCTGGTGCCCATCATAGGGCGCGGCGGGCGCGATTTCCGTGAACGGGTTCACATCCCGTGCCGATGTCCCGTGCGTTCCGGGTGCATGGATCGGCTGCCATGAAACCTAAACCTTGCCCCACAATGATAACTTGACGTCGATCAAACGGGCAACGCTTTTTACCCCCGGGTGGTGTGAATTGGCGGCGGAGAATTGACCAATATCAAGGGGATGCGAGCGATTCTTGGCTAGCGTGGAGTCGTACCGCCACGAGGGCTCCATGATCACCCAGCGCATCGCCGCCACCTTCGCCGCCACCGCCGTTGCCGTGCTGTCCCTCACGGTCCTCCCCGACGGCGCCGGTCTGGTTCGGGTGGCCCACGCCGCCGATGCCGGCGCCCTTTACGCGGAACACTGCGCCGTGTGCCACCACCCCGCCCGCCTGGGCGGGGTGGGGCCGGCGCTTTTGCCCGAGAATTTGAGCCGCCTGCGCCCGAAGGCGGCCGAGGCGGTGATCGCCAACGGCCGCGTGGCGACCCAGATGGAAGGCTTCAAGGACCGCCTGAAGCCCGACGAGATCAAGGCCCTGGCCGCCTACATCTTCCAGCCCCCGCCCGTGGCGCCCGCCTGGACCTGGGCCGACATGGCCGACAGCCACCAGGTGCTGGTGAAGACCGCCGACCTGCCGGCCAAGCCCGTGCACGATGCCGATCCCCTGAACCTGTTCACGGTGGTGGAAACGGGCGACCACCACGTGACCATATTGGACGGCGACCGGCTGGAGCCCATCTGGCGCTTCCCGTCGCGCTATGCGCTGCACGGCGGGGCCAAGTATTCGCCCGACGGCCGGTTCGTGTTCCTGGGCTCGCGGGACGGCTGGGTGTCGAAGTACGACCTCTATTCCCTGCAGCTGGTGGCCGAGATCCGCGCCGGCATCAACACCCGCAACATCGCCGTGTCGTCCGACGGCCAATGGGTGGCCGTGGGCAACTTCCTGCCCCACGAGATCGTCATCCTGCATGCCGACGACCTGTCGCCCTTCAAGGTGATCCCCGTGGACGTGGGGGGCGGCAAGACGTCGCGCGTGTCGGCCGTCTACAACGCGCCGCCCCGCAAGTCGTTCATCGCCGCCCTGAAGGACGCCAAGGAGGTGTGGGAGCTGTCCTACGACCCCGAGGCGGCGCCGGTCTATCCGGGTTTCGTGCACAACTACCGGGAAGGCCAGGTGGAGGGCATCGCGCCCGAGCCCCAGCCCTTCGCCCGGCGGCGCATCCAGCTGCTGGACTACATGGACGACTTCTTCTTCGACCCCGACTACATCGACATCATGGGGGCGTCCCGCGACGGCAAGAGCGGCGCCGTCTACAACCTGGACGCCCGGCGCAAGGTGGCCGACCTGGCGCTGGAGGGCATGCCGCACCTGGGCTCGGGCATTGTGTTCGCCTACCAGGGGCATACGGTGATGGCCACGCCGCACCTGCGGGAAAGCGCCATCAGCGTGATCGACATGGACACCTGGAAGACGGTGAAGAAGATCAAGACCCTGGGCCCCGGCTTCTTCATGCGCAGCCACGCCAACAGCCCCTATGCCTGGACGGACGTGTTCTTCGGCAAGGACAAGGACGCCATGCACGTGATCGACAAGCGGACGCTGGAGATCGTCAAGACCATCCGCCCCCAGCCCGGCACCACGGCGGCGCATGTGGAATTCGACCGCTACGGCAAATACGCCCTGGTCAGCGTGTGGGACATGGACGGGGCTTTGGTGGTGTACGACGCCCAGACCCTGGAAGAGATCAAGCGCATCCCCATGAAGAAGCCCGTGGGCAAGTACAACGTGTGGAACAAGATCACCTACGAGAAGGGGACCAGCCATTAGGCCCGCCCTGGGCCTGCCCTGGGGCCGGCCGCCCATCGGATCGGAATTACGCTGCGGATGAAGCCTCCCTGTGGCGTTGACTGGCCCCCTTCCCGCCACCGGGGAGGGGGCCTTTTTCGTTGGAGGGGGAATGGCATCACCGTCACCCCTCCTGCCCCAACAGTCACCCCCTACCGCCACAATCGTCACCCCCGTGAAAACGGGGGTCCATTGGCGGCGAAAGCCGATCCTCGCTTTTCCAGAAAAGAAAGGGAAACCACAGAGACACCGAGGCACAGAGAGGTGCGTTGGAGACGCCGTGCTTCACCCCCAAAACCGTGCCAGCGGCACCGACGTTAAGGGGACACAGAGGACACCGAGAAGACACAGAGACCACAGAGGCTTCGCTGCGCGAAGCAGAAAAGGACCGCGCGCTTCGCGCGCCTCATTCCTTCTGTGTGCTCAATGTCCCAAGATAGTGTTTATAGTTTGCGCGTGACCGTCAGTAAATCAGCAATCTTGAACCATAGAATTTGAAATGCACAAGACATATGTTAAATTAAAAGGAAATAAAAAGCATCTGGCCAAAGTGAGTTATTGATGCAATCCAGGTCATATCCATGTCAATAACCTCTATGTCATCCGGTCCTTCGTACCAAATATAATCAAAATGATTCGTAAAATCCATAATATTCATTTTATCTATTTCGTCAAAATGATGCCAATTTAAGAAAATTTCGTTGTTTGAAATTTTCGTGATTGAGTTTATCGTCTGGAAAAAATTAAATCCATCATAACTATTTATATTGTCAATAATAATATATGAACATTTTCTGATCATCAAAATAAGATCTAGGCCATCTTCAATTTTATTGTTGTCAAATTTTTTTGATATTATTTTAAAAACTTCATGGCATTCATGTGAACTAAGCGGTGCAAATTTTGGGAACATTATTCCCGAGTTCTCCATTTCAAAGATTCTGATCTTGAATTCTTCCACAGAAATGTTCCTTTAGGATTTCAAAAATAATGTATACCGCAACGGTAACCTATGTGCTCTTGTCGGCGCAATCCAAGATATGTACATTTTGACGCTAGTTTGAAGGAAAAAAGTATGGATATCAAACAAATAACCGAGTACCTGGAGCGTGAATGGGACGTTGATGGTTTCTTGTATGAAATAAGACAAGGAATATTTTTGCCTCAAAAAAGTATTAATTTTGTAAGTATGTTGAATGAGCTCACTGTGAGCAATGATTGTTTAATAACGAAAAGATTCGTTTCGCTAATTTGGTATTTGCCAATATTTCTTATTTGGCAGCGCGAAAGAGTTCTAGAAAATGGTGGTGATATTTTGAAGTATGATGATTTTATCACCAATGTTCATAATTCATTAGAAAAAATACTTGGTGTTCCATGAATTTGTTCTTAATTTTTGGTCCGGATCGTAGAAATTTGGATTGTGAATCGCGATGACAGTGCACTAATTTTATTAAATTGCGGTGACAGTGCACTAATTTCAATGAACCAGCCCGCTACCGCCAGAAACCATGCCGCCGGCACCGCCATTGGACCTCCGTTTTCACGGGGGTGACGGAGGGGCGGCAGGTGTGACGTCAAGGTGCCGAGGTACAGGGTCTCGGAGTGTTGCACGATGTCTCCAACTTCCACCCCACACACCCACCTCTATCCCCCATACAACCACCGGGCCACATGGGGCACCACATCGGCGCTGGAATGCCCCACGCCCGGTACCTCGACCACCTCCCAGCGGAACGGCAGGCCCATCTGCACCGCCAGCGTCTGGCCGGCGGTGAAGAAGGCGTGGCCGCGGGCCAGGCGGTGGGGGCCCTGGGCGTCGGCCTCGGGGGTTTTCAGCAGGTTGCGGTCCCGTTCCGTGTCGGCCGTGCCCAGCACCAGCACCAGGCGTTTGCCGAACATCCCCGCGTAATCGGGCGGGCCCAGGGGCGGCCGGGTGGGGAAGCCCGCCAGGGCGTAGGGGAAACGCACGTTCGTCGTGGGGAAGGTGTACCAGCCCGCGTTGGCGGCCAGGATGGTGCCGGTGCGGGCGCCCGGCAGGAACAGGGTGAACCGGTGGGCGAACTGCCCGCCGGCCGAATGGCCGAACAGGTCGTAGTGGTCCCGCCGGGAGCCCGTCACCGCGCGCACGTGGTCGAACAGGCGCTCCATCAGGGTGAAGGTCCAGTCGGACCGGGGTGGCCCGTCGGCGGGCACGGGCAGGGCCTCGCGGTTCCGCACCACGCCGCCCAGGCGGAATTCCTCCCAACTGAAATCGTCTTCGTCGATGCGCGGCGCGACGATCAGCAGCCGGTACCTGTCGGCCGCCTCGATCCAGCGGTCGCGGTAATCGTCGGCGTTGCGGCTGGCCCCGTGCATGACGAACAGGATGGGGTCGTCGGCGCCGTGGGCCGCCGGGCGGTAGGTGTAGACCCGGATCTCGCGGTCCGGGTGGGCCGACGACGGCGCGGCGAAGCGGAACCACGCCGTTCCCGTGGGGATCCCGTCCGCGCCGGGGGGCTCCCGGCATCCCGCGGCGGACAGCAGGACGACCACCGCCACCAACAAAGCGGCCCCGCGCCGCCACGCCGGGCGGGCCTTCAGGCCAGGGGAGGGGAGAAACGCCGTCATCGGAGGAGGGTCTGACACCGGTCACCGGGCGACCATTCTACCCCGTCGCGGCGCGCCAGGCCACTAGGCCTCGCCGGAGTCCGGGTCCTCCCGGTCGCGGTCGAAATGGCGGGCCAGGGGGAACGGCGGCAGCCAGGACTCGCGGCGGACGGTCCAGCATTCGTAGGTGGGGGTCAACTGGTCGGGGGCGTCCAGGGCGCCCAGGTGGACTTCGATCTCGTCGCCGGAGCGGGCGAACACGGACGACCCGCAGCGCGGACAGAAGTGCCGCCCGGCGTACGCGTGCGTTTCGCCTTCGATGGTCACGGCATCGCGGGGAAACATGGCGGCGGCAAAGAACAGCGCCCCGTGGTGCTTGCGGCAGTCCAGACAGTGGCACAGGCCGACCCGATCCGGCCGCCCCGTCGCCACGAAACGGACATCGCCGCAGAGGCAGCCACCGGTGAAGTTGGGCATGGGGGGCTCCGTCAGTATAAAATGAAAATAAGATCTAGTGTGTTGGTCATTATGTGTTCATGTATATTAGTTTTTACTAAAGAACTACTTCAATTCATTTATTATATTAAAAATCCAATACATTATACGAGATCTGGTTTAATAAGGCGCTTCCATTTATTATTCTCAATGATAGTAGAATTGAGAACTTTCAAATC
>JAGREA010000011.1 GCA_020446745.1 Rhodobacterales bacterium
CAGGGTCTATGCCATCGGCGACGTGGCCGGGGGCCTGCAGTTCACCCACGTGGCCGGCGACCAGGCCGGGGTGGTGATCCGCAACGCCCTGTTCCGCCTGCCGGCCAAGTTCAAGGCCCAGGCCGTGCCCTGGGTCACCTATACCGACCCGGAACTGGCCCAGGTGGGGCTGACCGACGAGCAGGCGATCCTGGAACACCGGGGCGCCCGGGTGCTGCGCTGGCCGTTCGCCGAGAACGACCGGGCCCAGGCCGAACGGCGCACCGACGGCCTGGTCAAGGTGGTGACCACGAAGCGCGGCCGCATCCTGGGCGCCGGCATCGTCGGCCCCGGGGCCGGCGAGCTGATCCTGCCCTGGGTGCTGGCCCTGAAACAGGGCCTGTCCATTGGCGCCATGGCCCAGGTGGTGGCGCCCTATCCCACCCGCGGCGAGGCCGGCAAGCGGGCCGCCGGCAGCTTCTACGCCCCCAAGCTGTTCAGCGACCGCACCCGCAAGCTGGTACGGTTTCTTTCCCGCTTCGGCTGATCTTCCCTCCCGTCAATACTGGCGCGGGCCGCGACCTGCTATCATAGGGGCCGTGCCGCGGCGGCACCGGAGCACGCGATGTTTTTCCTCAAGGGCCTGTCGGGCCGGCTGCTGATCCTGACCATCCTGTTCGTGATGCTGGCGGAACTGCTCATCTGGGCGCCGTCCATCTCGCGGTTCCGCAAGTCGTACCTGGAAGACCGGATCGCCAAGGGGCAGATCGCCACCCTGGCCCTGGAGGCCACGCCCGACTACATGGTCAGCCGCGACCTGGAAGACCGCCTGCTGTACCACGCCGAAGTCTACGCCGTGGCCGTCAACACCCACGAACGCCGGGTGCTGGCCCTGTCGAAGACCATGCCACCGGCCGTGGACGTGACCTTCGACCTGCGCGAGACCATGTTCCCCACCTGGATCGGCGACGCCGTCTCGGCCCTGCTGCGCACCGACAACCGGGTCATGCGGGTGATCGGCTATTCGGCCAAGGACCCGGGCGTGGCCATCGAGGTGGTGCTGGACGAGGCCCCCATGCGCAAGGCCATGCTGGCCTTCTCCACCCGCATCCTGCAGCTGTCCATCGCCATCTCGCTGTTCACCGCCGGGCTGGTCTATTTCAGCCTGCAATGGCTGCTGGTGCGGCCCATGCGGCGCATCACCCGGTCCATGGTGCGGTTCCGCGAGAACCCCGAGGACGAATCGCGGGCCATCCATCCGTCGGACCGGTCCGACGAGATCGGCGTGGCCCAGCGCGAGCTGGCCGAAATGCAGCGCGAGATCCGCGTGGCCCTGAAGCAGAAGGACCGCCTGGCCGCCGTGGGCGCCGCCGTGTCGAAGATCAACCACGACCTGCGCAACACCCTGGCCACGGCCATGCTGGTGTCGGACCGCCTGGCCGACATCGACGACCCCGAGGTGAAGCGCGTGACGCCGCGCCTGTTCGACGCCATGGACAAGGCCGTGAACCTGTGCAGCCGCACCCTGAACTACGTGGCCGACACCTCGCCCAAGATGCACCGGGCCCGATTCGCCCTGCGCGACCTGGTGGCCGACGTGGGCGGCACCCTGCCGCCCATGGACGGCCGGCCCTTCGCCTGGGACAACCGGGTGGACCGCGCCTTCCTGGTGGAGGCCGACCGGGACGAGCTGTTCCGCGTGTTTTCCAACCTGGGCCGCAACGCGCGGGAAGCCGGGGCGGCGCGGGTCACCATCGAATCCGAGGAACGCCACGGGCGCCTGTCCGTCACCGTGGCCGACAACGGCCCGGGCCTGCCCGACAAGGCCCGGGAACGCCTGTTTCAGCCCTTCGCCGGGTCCGTCCGCCGGGGCGGCACCGGCCTGGGGCTGGTCATCGCCCGCGACATCCTGCGGGCCCACCGGGGGGACATCACGTTGCTTGAAACGGGCCCCGACGGAACCACCTTCCGCCTGGACCTCCCATTGATGGAGTAGGAAATGGCCAACAAGGGCTTTTCCTGGCGGTCCCTGGTGGCGTTCATCGTCACCTGGGCGTTCGTGATCATGACCATTACCGGCCTGGTGCTCTATGTCGTGCCCCAGGGCCGCATCGCCAACTGGACCGACTGGACCCTGGCCGCCCTGACCAAGGACGACTGGGCCCACGTCCACATGCTGTTCGGCGGCCTGTTCATCGTCGCCGGCGTGCTGCACCTGATCTACAACTGGAAGCCGTTCAAGAAGTACCTGGCCGACCGGGTGGCCGGCCACCTGCACCTGCGCCAGGAGCTGGTGGTTTCGCTGATCGCCGCGGTGCTGCTGCTGGGGACCGCGGTGTGGCAGGTGCCGCCCGTCAGCTGGGTGTTCCAGTGGAACGACGACATCAAGGACTGGTGGGCCGACCGCGCCGGCGCCCCGCCGCCCTTCGGCCACGCCGAGGAGGCCTCCCTGGCCCTGCTGGCGCGCCAGTTGGGCGTCGATCCCGACGAGACCCTGGCCCGCCTGGAGGCCGCCGGCATCCGGGTCGCGAGCCCCCTGGACACCCTGCTGGCCATCGCCGATGCCAACGGCCTGACGCCGGAAGCGGTCTATACCGTCATGGCGCCGCCCAAGGCCAAGGGGGCGAAGGCGGACACCAAGGCGGAAGGCGACAAGGACGCCTTCGAGGCCAAGTTCGCCGGCAGCGGCGTGGGCCGCAAGTCCGTCGCCGACGCGGCGGCGGACCTGGGCGTGCCCGTGGACCA
>JAGREA010000129.1 GCA_020446745.1 Rhodobacterales bacterium
AGTCCGGCGACGAACAGTGCCCGGTCGTTGCTGATCAGCAGGCTTTCCGGCGGACCGAAGGACCAGGCCGTGACGGCGTCGTCGTTGACCAGACACACGACGTCCTCGTGCCAGGCGACGGCATGGCAGAAGCAGATTTTCAGGTGCGTGCGCCCGTTGTTGGGCGAGACCGTCACCAGGTTGACGGCCATCAGGTGATGATCGCCGACGCCCTGGCTGCCCAGCGCCGACAGCAGCGCGGAGGGCGAGGGATGGCCGGTCACTTCCGCGTCGTCGGGGACGGCGAGGGCGAAGCTGCGGTACTGGAACGGGGCCTGCCACAGGCGCGGCTGGATCGCCTCGGCGATGTCGCGCGCCTGGTCCTGCATCCAGTCGATGTGGGCGTAGTCGCGATGGAACAGGGCGCCGATGACGGCCACCTTCCCGGAAACGTCGAGGGTCAGGTCGTGCCCGTCTTCCTTGCTGATCACCACGACGTTGCCGGCGGTGATTCCGGTTTTCGTCCCGCTCTTCGCGCCGTCTTTCGCGCCGTCCTTGGCGAACAGGTTCTTCAGAATTCCCAGCATCCCAGCGTCCCCCCCCTTGTTGCGCCGTCCGCTGCCGCCCTTTTCCCGTCAACCATAGTAGCCGGCCCGGTGCGAGGGAAACAACCGCCAGGGGAACAACCGCTGGGGGAACCGGGACTCGCCGCCGGTGCAGAAGGGGGATTTCGAATGGCCGCGCCGGTGAATCAATTGGACCGGCCCGGGCCGGGCACCTAACCTGCCCATGGGCACGTGCGGAACACGCGGGTCTGCGTCTATGGTGACGAAGTGCCTGAAAAGACAACGTTGCCTTTCACCATTTCAAAAAACATTGTGGCAATACAGGGATCCAGGGGTTGAGCGAACGCGCGGGTGAGCCGACGGGCGAGGCATCGGGGCCCCGGTGGAGCCGCGCCCTGGTGGCGGGCCTGGCCACCCTCATGTGCCTGGCCTGCTTCCTGTGGAACGTCGAGGCGCCGACCCGCCTGGGCGTGGCCATCCTGAAGCAGCAGTACATGGCCCTGCAACTGGGCCTGGCGCTGACCATCGCCTACCTGAAATTCGGGTTCCGGGGCCAGAAGAAGGCGGCACCGGGGTGGATCGACGGCCTGGCGGCCGCCGTCGTGTTCGCCGTGCTCATGTATGCGGCCTGGGATTTCTCGTGGCTGCTGAAGGAGCAGTCCTACCGCCCCTGGCAGATCACGATGATCGGCACCGTGGTGGTGATCGCCGTGTTGGAGGGCATCCGGCGAAGGGCCGGCTGGATGCTGCTGGCCATCGTCGCCGCCTTCCTGGTCTACGCCCTGTTCGCCGACAAGGTGCCCGACCAATTGATCGGCAAGGCGCTGACCCCCGTGCGCCTGGTCCAGTACGTGGGGTTCGATCCCAGCGCCGTGTTCTCCACGCCCCTGGCCGTGGCGACCGTGATCGTGCTGCTGTTCGTGTTTTTCGGCCAGTTGCTGTTCGCCGCCGGGGGCGGGGCCTTCCTGACCGACCTGGCCATGGCGGCCACGGGGCGGTCGCGGGGCGGCAGCGCCAAGATCGCCCTGGTGGGCTCGGCCCTGTTCGGCTCCATTTCCGGCAGCGCGGTGTCCAACGTGGTGACCACGGGGGTGATCACCATCCCCCTGATGCGGCGCGGCG
>JAGREA010000130.1 GCA_020446745.1 Rhodobacterales bacterium
TGGCCGCCATGGCGGGTGTCAAACACCCGGGGCTCGCCGGCCTCGTAGAGTTCCAGCTCGCCGCCCACCTTGGGCAGGATGACCGTGTTCTTGCTCATGCGTCGAACCATTCGTCGGCGTCGTTGAAAGGCGGCACGGGGATGTTGAGGATGCGCATCTCGCCCACCGCCCGGTGGCGGCAGCCGGGGCGGATGACCACCGCCGTCAGCGGCTTCACGGGCACCAGGTCGCCGTCCAGCTCCATGTGGCCCTCCCCTTCCAGGATCACGTAGATCTCGGTCATGGCCTTGTGGTAGTGGGTTTCGGCATCCACCGAGATGTCGGTCAGGTGGACCGAGGCCACGTCGGCCGGGTCGTCGCCGAAGGCCCGCCGGGCCTGGCCGCAGGGGCAGGCCACGGGGGCGATGTCGTCCAACTGGCGCACGGCATAGCGGGGGGCGGACACGGTCAGACCTCCAGGTCGGGGATGTCGATCCACCGGCGCTCGGCCCAGCTTTTCATGCCGGCCTCGGCCAGCTGCACGCCCTTGGCGCCCTCCAGCAGGGTGTAGGTCCAGGGCGCGCCGTCGTACAGGTGGCGGATGAACTGTTCCCACTGCACCTTGAAGCCGTTGTCGAACACCTGGGTGTCGGGCACTTCCTGCCACTGGTCGAAGAAGTTCATGGCCTGGGGTAGGTCGGGGTTCCACACGGGCTTGGGCGTGTTGACGCGGGCCTGGCTCCAGCACTTGTGCAGGCCGGCCACGGCCGAGCCCAGCATGCCGTCCACGTGGAAGGTCACCAGGTCGTCGCGGCGCACCCGGGTACACCACGAGGAATTCACCTGGGCGATGGCCCCGCCTTCCAGCTGGAAGGTGGCGTAGGCGGCGTCGTCGGCGTCGGCGTCGTAGTGGTTGCCGGCTTCGTCCCAGCGGTCGGGCACGTGGGTGACGCCCAGGCAGCTTACCGCCTTCACCGGCGCCAGCACGTTGTCCAGCACGTAGCGCCAGTGGCACAGCATGTCCAGGATGATGCCGCCGCCGTCGGCCTTGCGGTAGTTCCAGCTGGGCCGCTGGGCCGGCATCCAGTCGCCCTCGAACACCCAGTAGCCGAACTCCACCCGGGCCGACAGCAGGCGCCCGAAGAAGCCGGTGTCGCGCAGCATCCGCAGCTTGATCAGCCCGGGCAGCGACAGCTTGTCGTGCACCACGCCGGTCTTCACCCCGGTCTTGGCGGCATGGCGGACGATGGCCATGGCGTCGTCCAGGGTCTCGGCGATGGGCTTTTCGCAATAGATGTGCTTGCCCGCGTCCATGGCCTGGATCAGCAGGTCCTTGCGCATCTGGGTGGAGGCGGCGTCGAAGAACAGGGTGTCGTCGGGGTTGGCCAGGGCGGCGTCCAGGTCGGTGGTCCAGCGCTCCACCCCCTGCTCGCGGGCCAGGCGTTCCACCTTGTCGGCGTTGCGGCCCACCAGGATGGGGTCGGGCATCACCCGGTCGCCGTTGGCCAGGACCACCCCGCCCTGGGCCCGGATGGCCAGGATCGAGCGGATCAGATGCTGGTTCATGCCCATGCGCCCGGTGACGCCGTGCATGATGATGCCAAGACGCAGTTCCGCCATAACCTAGCTCCCTTGATTGACGGCCATGGGGCTCAGGGCGCCCCAGTCCGGTTCGGCGCCCGCGCCGTAGCCCGGGCAGGTGTTGATGTCCCTCAGGGCGATGCGTCCGCCCTCGATGCGCAGGCAGGTCTGGTCGCCGACCAGGCGGTAGAGCGTGGGATGGGCGCCCAGGAAGGTGGCCCGCTCGGCCTCGGGCGCCCCGGCCATGCCCTTCACGTAGTGGTGCCCGTTGCGCTCCACGTGGCCCAGGCCCAGCAGCCCCACCAGGGCCAGGTCCTGCTGCACGGCCACGCCGGCCTGGCAGGTCAGGTCCTCGCCCGACAGGAAGAAGCGCCCGTTCCCGTCCCCCCCGCCCTCGGCGTTCCAGGCGGCGCAGCGGGCGGCGTTGATCAGGCTCTTGTAGAAGCCCTTGCACGACTTGCTGGACACCCCCGCATAGCCCCGCCCGCGGGCGGTGACGAAGGCCTCCAGGGTGCCGTCGCTTTCATCCACGATCACCGGCCGCTTGCGGGCCAGGGCCGACACGTCCACGGCCAGGGCCCGGGCCCGCTTGATGGGCTGTTCCACGAACAGGATGGCGTTGGTGAAGCGCTTCAGGTCGGCCCGGGCCTCCAGGGCCCCCAGCAGGTCCAGAATGCCGTCCACGTCGTCGAACTGCTCGTTGCCGTCCAGGGTGACGAAATAGGGATCGTCCAGGGTGTCCAGCACCCGGGCGATGGCCGTCAGGCGGTCCAGGTCCGCCGCCGTGTCGCCGCGCACCTTGATCTTCACATAGCGGTGGCCGTAGGCGGCGATGACCTCCTCCAGGGTTTCCGGCAGGCCGTCGTCCAGGCGCGCGCCGGGGGCCTGGTCGGCCGCCGTCAGGGGATCCACCATGCCCACGGTGTGGCGGGCGTGGATGTGGGGCGCCGGCTTCAGGCCGGCCAGGAAGCGGTCCATGGGGAACCCGTCCAGGGCGCTGACCGGCGGGCGGGTGTCGATGCCCGGCAGGTTGGCGCGCACGGCCTGGGCGAACGAAAGGTCGTCCAGGCGGCACAGCGCGTCCAGCACCGCCCGGTCCAGCAGCGCCGGGCCGAACGACATCGCCAGGGGGTTCAGCCCCCGGGCCGCGCCGGCGGCCAGCAGGTCCTCGTACTGGTCGGCGAACAGGCCGAAGGCGGTGGTCTGGCCGGCGGTCCGGTAGGCCTCGGCCGTCAGGGCCAGGGCATCGCGCAGCTGGGCCACGTTCTGGTCGTTGGTCAGGGCCGGGTCCTTGTCGAACCACTTGGGCACCATCAGCTCC
Source organism: Rhodobacterales bacterium (assembly GCA_020446745.1). GTDB lineage: Bacteria > Pseudomonadota > Alphaproteobacteria > Rhodospirillales > JACKKN01 > JAGREA01. The sequence continues at coordinate 2,882 of JAGREA010000130.1, forward strand.
GCCGCCTGGCCCCAGGCGTCGGACCCGTCGGCCCGCGTGATCCGCACCCGCGCGAAGGCCTGGGGCGTTTCCGTCAGGGTGACGACGCCGAACTTGAAGGGCAGGCGCAGCCGCGTGGGCCGCTCGTACAGGCGGACCTCGGACACGGTCATGTGGGGGGCGGACACGGGCACCACGGGCAACGGAACTCCTCGAATTCTCTTGTAACTAACCAGTTGGTTACTTCTGAACAGTCAACGTCAAACACCGACCTCTGTCAAGGGCTCCTGTCACGGCCCGGACGACGGGGTCAGGGAATCCAGCACGCCCCGCAGATAGCCGATGGACCGGGCCGCGGTGGTCGGCCCGTCGGGGGCATAGATGAAGGGCTCCACGGCGGCCACGCCGCCGTAGCCCATGTCCAGCAGGGCCTGCAGGATGGCCGGCATGTCGTCGTCCCCCTGCCCCGGCCCGCGGCGGTTGGTGTCGTTCAGCTGCACGTGGGCCACCACGCCCGTGGGCAGCCAGCGGCGGATCAGGTCGGGCACCGACAGGTCCTCGGTCTGGCCGGCGGCGCTGGTGTCGATCATGGTGCGCAGGGCCGGGCTGCCCACCGACGAGACCAGCCGCGCCGCCTCGGCCACCGTGTTGACGAAGTTGGTTTCGGCCCGCGACAGGGGTTCCAGGCAATAGGTCACGCCGGCCGCCTCGGCGGCCTCGGCGGCGGCCGACAGGGCGGCCACGGCGCGGTCCCAATAGGCCGTGGGGTCGTCTCCCTCGGGCACCCCGCGCTGGTGGGGCGAACCGTGCACCAGCACCGAACCGCCCAGGTCGGCGCACAGGCCCACCAGGCGCTCCATCACGTCGATGGTGCGGAACCGCATGTCGTCGTCGGGGCCGTTCAGGCTCAGGTCCCGGGGTGTGACCAGCAGCCAGTGCAGGCCGGTGATGGCGATGCCCGCGTCGGCGGCGGCGCGGCGCACCTCGGCCCGGCGCATGGCGGTCAGCAGGTGGGGGTCCGGGTCCAGGGTGAAGGGCGCGATCTCCAACCCGTCATAGCCCAGGGCCGCGGCCATCTCGCACTGGGCCGGGAACGGCATGTGGCGCAACACCTCGTTGCACAGGGACAGGCGCATGCCGGTGGCGGCGCCATCGTCCTTGCCGCGCAGCAGGTGGGGCCATTCCAGGCCCTTCAGGCCCTTGCCGGGCTTGCCCCGGCCCAGCCGGCCCTTGCCCAGGCGCCCTTTGCCCAGGCTGGCCTTGTCCAGGCTGTCCTTTTCAACCCGGCGCTTGCCGGCGCGGCCCAGTCCGGGAACGTTCATAGGGGGGCCTCCCCGTCCGGGTCCACCTGGCGGAGCAGGCCGCACATGCCGAACAGGGTCCCCCCCTGCCCGGCCATGGCGGCGACCACCGGCGGGGTCTCGCCAAGGGCACCCGGCAGGGCCTCCAGCCGCTGGCGGGAATAGGCCGCCTGCATCTCGGGCCCGGCCGCCAGCACCGCCGACAGGGCGTCGTGCAGGGGCGCCAGGTCGGCCCGGTGCCGGTCGGAAAAGCGGCGCAGCTCGGCCGCGTAGGCGTCGCGATCGGTGCGCCACATTTCCATCAGCGCCATGTGGGCGTGACACGCGGCGTCGCGCCGTTCCAGGGCCCCGTCCAACCCCCGGGCCGACAGGTTGCGCAGGCGGGTGTATTCGGCCGGATCGTCGTCCACCGCGGGGCCGAAGTAGATGCGGGCGTCGCCCCGTTCGGCCAGGCCGCTGTTGCCCATGATGGCCAGGACCTCCAGCCCGTCGAAGCTGACCGACCGGTGCAGGGTGCCGGGCGGGAACTGCACGAAGGCGCCGGGCTGCAGGGGCACCCGGCGATAGCCGGTGTCCGGGTCGTGCAGGTCGATGGCCCCGGTGCCCGACAGGCCGTAGTAGGCCTCGTCGGTCAGGGCGTGCACGTGGGGGCAGCCGGCGGTTTCGCCATCGGGCCCGGGCCGTTGGTCATAGACCTTCAGGTGCGTCAGGCCGATACCGCCGATCAAATCGGTCATGCGTTCTTGCTCCGTTGGGTTTCCAGGTCGCCCCCCTGGTTGATCTCTTGGCCGGAAGCGGGGTCCGCTTCCGGTTCGGGCACCGGATCCGCCACCGGTTCCCCTGGCGGCGGCCCCTTCCGTTCCGCCGGGGGCAGCACCCGCGCCAGACGCAGGATGTCCAGCACCGGGGTCAGGGGCAGCATGACCACCGCCCGCGCCATGTCCACGGCGCCCCGCACCATGGTCCGCCCCCAGGTGGAAACGCCCGTGCCCACGGCCTGGGCCAGGCCGGCACCGCCCTTCGGCAGGGTGGCCGGTCCCTTGCCCAGCAGGGCCGCCAGGCCGCGCCACAGCCACGCCACCAGGGTACCCTGCACCCGCACCATGGCCCCCAGGCCGCCGAACAGACCCGACGAGAAGGCGCCGATGCGCGGCGCCAGATAGCGCCGGCTGGGCCCGAAGCTCATCAGCAGGGTGAACACGCACATCAGGATCAGCACGATGCTGATGGGCCGGCCCAGGTAGAAGCTGAAGTCGCCGCCGTGGATCACCCACGACCGGCGGAAGCTCTTGTCCACGATGTCGCCCAGCACGATGCCCAGCACCAGGGGCGCCATGGGATATTTCATCTGCCGCAGGACGAAGCCGCCGATGCCGAACAGCACCATGACCCACACGTCGAACATGCGCTGCTCGATGGCGTAGCTGCCGATGACGCACAGCACGAACACCACCGGCATCAGCCGTTCGCGCCGCACCGACAGCACCTTCAGCAGCACCGGGGTCAGCAGGATGCCCAGGATCAGGATGGCCAGGGCGGCGAACATCATCATCACCACCACTTCGTAAACGAAGCTGGGGAATTCGATCATGATCATGGGGCCGGGGCGCACCCCGTGCAGCACCATGGCCGCCAGCAGCACCGCCGCCGGGGCGGACCCGGGAATGCCCAGGGTCAGCACCGGGATCAGGGCCCCGGGGGGCGCGGCGCTGTTGCCCGTTTCGGCCGCCATCAGGCCTTCCACCGAACCCTTGCCGAACAGTTCCTTTTCCTTCGACGCGCGTCGGGCGGCGGCGTAGGAGACCCAGGCCCCGATGTCCTCGCCCACCCCCGGGATCACGCCGATCAGGGTGCCCAGCACGCCGGAACGGCCGATGGTGCGGCGGTACTTCAGCACGTCGCGCCAGTCGGGGATCACGTCGCGCAGGCGGGTGGTGGTCTTCACCACCTCGGCCCGGCGGGAATACATGACCATGATCACCTCGGAAAAGCCGAAGGCGCCGACCATGGCCGGAATCAGGTTCACCCCCGACTGCATTTCCGTGAAGCCGTAGGTGAAGCGGTCGGTCATGTACAGGCCTTCCTGGCCCACCATGGCCACGGCCAGGCCCAGGAAGCCGGCGATCCAGCCCTTCAGGGGGTCCTCCAGGGCCGTCAGCTGGCCGGAAATCAGGATGCCGAAGATGGCCAGCCAGAAGAACTCGTGGGTCTGGAACTTCAGCGCGTAGTCGGCCAGGATCGGCGCGATGGTGGCCAGGAAGAACATGCCGATCACGGTGCCCAGGAACGACCCCGTGGTGGCCACGCCCATGGCCGGGCCGGCCTTGCCCATCTTGGCCAGGGGGTGGCCGTCCACCGTGGTGGCGGCGTTGGCCGGGGTGCCCGGGATGTTCAGCAGGATGGCGCTGCGGCTGCCGCCGTAGATGGCGCCCACGTACAGGCACACCAGGATCATCAGCGCGTCGTCGTGGTCCATGCGGTAGGTCAGGGTGGTCAGCAGGGCCACGCCCATGGTCGCCGTCAGGCCCGGCAGCATGCCGATGGCGATGCCCATCAGGGTGCCGGCCACCACGAACATCATGATTTCGGGGTTGGCGAACTTGCCCACGGCGTCGCCCACCAGGCCCAGGGTCTGGGAAAAATGCGCCAGAATGCCGTACAGAATGTCCATCAGGGCAATGTCACGTAGAACTGTTGTTCGAACATGTAGGTGACCGCCGCGGTCACGATCACCGCCTGGGCCAGGGCCGTGAAGGCCAGCCA
>JAGREA010000131.1 GCA_020446745.1 Rhodobacterales bacterium
GGGAGATCTCGGAAAAGCTGGGGGTCGAGGCCGACCTCTCGGCCCTGGACGACCCCCGCCAGCTCATCGCCTTCATTTTCGAGGACCAGTGCACCGGCTGCACCAAGTGCTTCAAGCGCTGCCCGACCGACGCCATCGTCGGCGCGTCGCGGCAGATCCACACGGTCATCAACGACGCCTGCATCGGCTGCGGCGCCTGTGCCGAGGTGTGCCCGACCCACGCCGTGATCATCCGCGCCAAGCCGGAAAGCCTGAACACCTGGTACTGGCAGAAGCCCCCGGGCGGGCTGGCCGGCGCCCCCGGCGTGGTGGCCGCGTGATGAAACGGCTTTCCCTTGGCGCCCTGCGCGGGCGGGCCCGGGTCCACGCGGTGCGCGGCGGCGTGCACCCGAAGGACAACAAGGCGCTCAGCGCCGAATGCCCCATCGAGCCCATCCCCCTTTCGGGCCTGCTGCGGGTACCCCTGCAGCAGCACATCGGGGCCGAGGCGGAACCGGTGGTGGCCAAGGGCGACAGGGTGGCCAAGGGCCAGGTGCTGGCCATCGGCCGGCGCGCCGTTTCCGCCGCCGTGCACGCGCCCACCTCGGGCCGGGTCATCGCCATCGGCCGGTTCGTCGCCCCGCACCCGTCGGGCCTGCCGGTGGCCACCATCACCCTGCGGCCCGACGGCGAGGACCGCTGGGCCGACCTGCCGTCGCCCCTGGATCCCAACACCGCCACCCCGGACGCCCTGGCCGAGCGGGTCGCCGCGTCGGGCATCGTCGGCATGGGCGGGGCGACCTTCCCCTCGGCGGTGAAGCTGGACCTGCGCAACCGGTTCCCGCTGGACACCCTGGTCATCAACGCGGCCGAATGCGAGCCCTACCTGACCTGCGACGACCGCCTGCTGCGCGAGCGCGCGGCGGCCGTGGCCGACGGCATCCTGTGCATGGCCCGGGCGCTGACCGTGGACAAGGTCATCGTCGCCATCGAATCGAACAAGCCCCAGGCCGCCGCCGCCATGCGCAAGGCCGTGGCAAACCTGCCCCTGGACGCGCGCGTGATCGTCGTGCCCACGCGCTATCCCATGGGTTCGGAAAAGCACCTGGTGCAGGCCCTGACCGGACGCGAAACGCCGGCCCGGGCGCTGACCGCCGAAATCGGCCTGGTGGTCCACAACCCGGCCACGGCATACGCCGTGCACCGGGCGGTGCGCCATGGCGAACCGCTGATCTCGCGCATCCTGACGGTTTCGGGCCGCGCGGTGGCGCGCCCGGCCAACATCGAGGTGCCCATCGGCACGCCGATCGCCGACATCCTGGCCCATTGCGGCGGCACCCTGGGCGAGCCGGCGCGGCTGCTGCTGGGCGGGCCCATGATGGGCCTGCCGGTGCCCTCCACCCGGGCCCCGGTGGTCAAGGGGACCAACGGCATCCTGGCCCTGTCGGCGGCGGAATGCCGGCGCGACGAGGCCATGCCCTGCATCCGCTGCGGCACCTGCGTGACGGTCTGCCCCTCGGGGCTGACGCCGCTGGAGCTTAACGCCCGGATCCGCAACGAGGAACTGGACGGGGCCGTGCGCATCGGCCTGCTGGACTGCATTTCCTGCGGGTCCTGCTCCTACGTCTGCCCGTCGAACATCCCGCTGATCCAAAGCTTCAACTATGCCAAGGGCAAGCTGGCGGCGCAGCAGCGGGTCAAGCACCAGCAGGAAGAGACCAAGCGCCTGGCCCAGCAGCGCGAGGTGCGCCTGGAGCGCATCGCCGCGGCCAAGATGGAAGCCCTGAAGCGGCGCAAGGCCGAGATGGCGGCCAAGAAGGCCAAGGCAAAAGCCCAGGAAGGGGCCAAGGCGGCGGCACCGCTGGAGACCGCATCGTGAGCCCGCCGACCCTCGTCAGCGGGCCCCACGCCCATTCCATGTCCACGGTCAGCCGGGCCATGCTGCTGGTGTCGCTGGCGCTGACCCCGGCCACGGCCCTGGGCTGCTACCTGTTCGGCTGGCCGGCCATCTTCCTGTTCGCCATCACCATCGGCACGGCCGTGGGCGCCGAGGCCCTGTGCCTGCGCCTGGCCCGGCGCCCCCCGGCGCGCTTCCTGCTGGACGGCTCGGCGGTGCTCAGCGGCTGGCTGGTGGCCCTGTCCCTGCCGCCCTGGGCGCCCTGGTGGATCGGCGTGCTGGGCGGCGCCATCGCCATGGTCGTCGGCAAGCACGTTTTCGGCGGGCTGGGCCAGAACCTGTTCAATCCGGCCATGGTGGCGCGGATCATGCTGCTGATCTCGTTCCCGGTGCAGATGACCGCCTATGTCGCCCCGGCCCCCCTGGGGGCGCCCGGCGCGCCGGGGTTCCTGGACGGCCTGGCCATCACCTTCGGCCTGGGGGGCGGCGCCACCGGCGGGTTCGACGCGGTCAGCAGCGCCTCGGTCCTGGGCCACCTGAGCACCGAGCTGGGCCGGGGCGCGAGCCTGGAGGCCATCCGGGCGTCGGGGGCGGGGCTGGTCGAGCTGTCCCTGGGCACCGTGGCCGGCAGCCTGGGTGAAACCAGCGCCGCGCTGCTCCTGCTGGGCGGGCTGCTGCTGCTGGTGTTCGGCGTCATCAACTGGCGCATTCCGGTTTCGGTGCTGGGCACCACGGCGGCCCTGGCGACCCTGTTCCACGCCATCGACCCGTCGCGCTATCCCGACGCCGCCTTCCACCTGGTCTCGGGCGCGCTGATGCTGTGCGCCTTCTTCATCGCCACCGACTACGTGACCTCGCCGGTCGCGCCCCTGGGCGAGCTGATCTACGGCGCCGGCATCGGTGCCCTGGTCTACATCATCCGCACCTGGGGGGCGTTCCCGGAAGGGGTCGGCTTCGCCGTGCTGCTGATGAACGCCTGCACGCCGCTGATCGACCACCTGATCCGTCCCCGCATCTTCGGCCGGTCCCGTCGCGGCAAGCCGCTCACCCTGCCGGCGGCCGGCGACAGCCCATGACCGGACAGCTCCCCATCGCGGCCCTGCCCCCCGTGGCGGCCCGCCGGGCCCGGATCGGCCTGAAGCGCGGGCGCCGGGGCGCCCGGCGTGCCTGGCGGAAGGTCGGCACGGCGGCAACCGGCCCGCTGCGGGCCGTGAAGGGATCGCCGGGCCTGCACGGCCTGCTGCTGGCCCTGTTCGCCCTGGCCTGCACCGGCCTGCTGGCCGCCGCCGACCGCGGCATGCGGGCCGAGATCGCCCAGCGCGCCGCCGACGATTTGCAGGCCTCGCTGTCGCAGGTGGTGCCGGACGCCCTGCACGACAACGACCTGTCGACGGCCCGCGCCACCCTTCGGGACCCGGCGGAAGGACCGGTGGAGGTCTACCGCGCCCACAAGGGCGGCGCCGTGGTGGGCGTGGCCTTCCAGATGATCGCCAAGGGCTATGGCGGCGACATCCGCCTGCTGCTGGGCGTGGACGCCGACGGCCGCCTGCTGGGCGTGCGCGTCCTGTCCCACGCCGAAACGCCGGGCCTGGGCGACAAGATCGAAACGGCGAAAAGCGGCTGGGCCCTGGGCTTCGACGGCCTGTCCCTGGGCAACCCGCCGGTGGACCGGTGGAAGGTGAAGAAGGACGGCGGCCGGTTCGACCAGTTCTCCGGCGCCACCATCACGCCCCGCGCCGTGGTCGCGGCGGTGCGTCGCGGCCTGGAATTCTTCGCCCGTCAGAAGGCGGTGATCCTGGCTCCGGTCACGGGAAAGGGCCCCTCATGAGCACCGACTACAAGACCATCGCCCGCAACGGCCTGTGGGACGGCAACATCGTGTTCGGCCAGCTTCTCGCCCTGTGCCCGCTGCTGGCGGTGACCGGCACGGCGACCAACGGCCTGGGCATGGGCCTGGCCACCACGGCGGTGCTGGTGGCCTCGGGCCTGGCCGTTTCGGCCCTGCGCGGGGCGATCACCACCGAAATCCGCATTCCCGCCTTCGTGCTGATCATCGCCACCATCGTCACCCTGGTGGACATGGCCATGAACGCCTACCTGCACGACCTGCACAAGGTGCTGGGCCTGTTCATCCCGCTGATCGTCACCAACTGCGCCATCCTGGGCCGGGCCGAGGCCTTCGCCTCGCGCCGGTCGCTGCCGGCGGCGGGCTTCGACGGCCTGATGATGGGCATCGGTTTCACCCTGGCCCTGGTCGTTCTGGGCGCCGTGCGCGAGGTGCTGGGGTCCGGCACCCTGTTCAGCAATGCCGCCCTGCTGCTGGGCGACGGCCTGTCGTGGCTGGAAATCCGGCTGATCCCCGATTACGACGGCTTCCTGCTGCTGATCCTGCCGCCCGGCGGGTTCATCGTGCTGGGCTTCCTGCTGGCCCTGAAGGCGGCCATCGAGGCCCGCCCGGCCCGCACCGGCACCATCGACGAGGCCCACGAACGCATCCAGCAGGTGTTCACCGCCGGCGCCCTGTTGCCCGGCGCCGGCCAGCGAGGAGAAGGGACATGAACGTTGGCGTCGCCTTCGCCAAGACCACCGCCCAGGTCTGGCTGCGGCTGGACATGCCCGAGGGCAGCACCGTGCGCGAGGTGATCGAGCGCTCGGGCATCCTGGGGCAGTTCCCGGAACTGGATCTGGAAACCCACAAGGTGGGGATCTTCGGCCAGATCGCCAAGCTGGACAAGGTGGTGGCCGAGGGGGACCGGGTGGAGATCTACCGGCCCATCACCGCCGACCCCGAGCTGGCCGAACTGACCAACGGAATGGCCGAAGGCGGGGAATGAACGCGGGCCTAATCCGCGTCGTCCGCGCCCCGTTCCCGCCGGTCGATCAGGTCCAGGAACGCCCGCGCCCCGAAGCGGTCGCGGGGATCCAGTTCGGCCACCTTGGCCACGGCCGCGCGGCCCGGGGCCGTGTGGCCCAACCGCACCTGACAATAGCCCCAGGCCAGCAGGGCCTGCAGGTAAAGGCCGGGCGCGGTTTCCATCTCGCCGAACGGCGCGTCCTGCCCGCCCACGGCGCGCCAGTCGCCGGCCACGTTCAGGCGCCGCGCCGCCTGGGCCAGGATGGCTTCGGCGTGGGGCAGGGCCTCGTCGTACCGGTGGTTATAGAAATAGAACCGATAGGCCCCCAGGCGGACCTCGAACACGTCCGGCGCCAGGGCCAGGGCCTCCAGCACGGCCCGTTCCGCCTGCCCGGGATCGGACCGCGCCGTCCGCGCCTGGCCCAGGGCGGCCATCGCGCGCCGCTCGGCAAGGTCCGTTTGTGAAGGAAAAGTCATGATTTGATTAATATCACATCTTAACAATAAAAACAAGAAAATAAGTATGTATTATTGAATATTAGATCAATAAATACACGCCATTTCTTTTGTTGGTGTCTTGATATTTATTTTAAATTTTTTGCATGCCGGTCAGCTTCGGCTTTCGCAAGCCGAGACGCGCGAGGGCCTTCTTGAGTCCGGCGGAGGCGTCCAGGGGGGAGGGCGCTCAGTAGCGACTGCCCACCACGCCGTGGGCGATCAGGCCGGACAGGCGGGCCGTTTCGTCCGATGACAGGGGGATCGACGCCGCCGCCAGGTTCTGGTCCAGGCGCCCGATCCGGCGCGTGCCGGGAATGGCCGCGATGTCCGGGCCCTGGGCCAGCACCCAGGCCAGGGCCACCTGGGCCGGCGTCACCCCCTTGGCCTCGGCCAGGGCCGCCACGTCGTCCACCAGGGCCGCGTTGGCGGCCAGGGCCTCGTCGGTGAAGCGCGGGTTGTTCAGCCGCCAGTCCCCCGGCTGCAGGTCGGCCCGGCGGCGGATGGCGCCGGTCAAAAAACCGCGCCCCAGGGGGCTGTAGGCCACCAGGCCGATGCCCAGGCGCCGCAGCGTGGGCAGGACGTCCGCCTCCACGTCCCGCGACCACAGGGAATATTCGGTCTGCACGGCGGTAATGGGATGCACCCGGTGGGCCCGCTCGATGGTTTCCGCGTCGGCCTCGGACAGGCCGATGAAGCGCACCTTGCCTGCCGCCACCAGGTCGGCCATGGCGCCCACCGTTTCCTCGATGGGCGTGTCGGGGTCCACCCGGTGCTGGTAGTAGAGGTCGATGTGGTCGGTGCCCAGGCGCTTCAGCGAGGCGTCGCAGCAGGCCTTCACATAGTCGGCGCCGCCCTTGACGCCCAGGAAGCTGCCGTCCGCGCCGCGCGACACGCCGAACTTGGTGGCCAGGGTCACCCGGTCGCGGCGCCCGGCCAGGGCCGCGCCCAGCAGCTCCTCGTTGGTGAAGGGGCCGTAGATGTCGGCCGTGTCCCAGAAGGTGCAGCCGGCATCCAGGGCGTGGTCCAGCACCTTCAGGTTCTGGGCCCGGTCGGACTCGCCGTAGAATTCGGACATGCCCATGCAGCCCAGGCCCACCGCCGGTACCGCCAGTCCCTCGCTTCCCAGTGTCACGATGCGTGTCATGGTCCCCTCCTCAAGCCGTGCGGGTCGCCGCTTTCCGTTCCTTGGAAGTGTAGCCCCATCGGGCGGTGCCGGGGCACCACCCGTTTTGTGACACCCCGGCGCCGACCCCGGGGCGATTAACCTTATGTTACCGCATCCGCCCAATTCGGAAATTGACGTTACGGCCGTTTGGTCGTGACATGGGCGGGACGGGAATCCGGGCAAGGCATTCGGATCCGGCCGGTTTCCGCCCGCCTCACCTCCGGAGCGTTCTCCCGTGACCATCCAGTTGGGCCTTATCGGCGAAAACATTTCCAAGTCCCGGGCGCCGCGGCTGCATCCCCTGCTGGGGCGCCTGTGCGGGCTGGACGTCACCTACACCCCCTTCGACAGCGAAGGCGTGCCGGGGTTCGACCCCATGGCCACCCTGCAGGCGCGCATGGACGAAGGCTTCAAGGGCCTGAACGTCACCCACCCCTACAAGACCGTGGTGGCCGCCGCCCTGCCCAACCTGCGGCCGCGGGTCCGGCGGCTGGGGTCGATCAACACCGTGGTGTTCGTCGACGGCCAGTGGATCGGCGCCAATACCGACCATTCGGGCACCATCCGCGGCTACCGCCACGTGTTCGGCACCCTGCCGGCGGGCCGCGTGCTGATGATGGGCGCCGGCGGCGTCAGCCGGGCCATCGCCTTCGCCCTGCAGGACCTGGGCGTGGTCGAGATCCTGATCCACGACCTGGACGACGCCCGCGCCCACACCCTGACCCAGGTGCTGTCCGACCACGGCTGCGCCGCCCGCACCGTCGCCGCCGAGGACCTGCGCGCGGCCGCGGCCCAGGCCGACGGCCTGGTCAACGCCACGCCCATGGGCATGTACAAGCATCCGGGCATGCCCCTGCCGGCCGACGCCATCGGCGGCCAGCGGTGGGCCTTCGACGCCGTCTACACGCCGTTGTGGACCGACTTTTTGCGGTGCTGCCAGGACCGGGGCCTGGCGGTGATGACCGGCTTCGAGCTGTTCCTGTTCCAGGGCCTGGATGCCTTCCGCTGCTTCACCGGCATCACCGTGGACGAGGACGAGGTGCGCGACGAGGTGGCCTCCTGGATGGCGGATTGATCCGTTTTCGTCCCCCGGCCGCCTGCCGGGGTTGCCTGCCGGGGTTGCCTGCCGGGGTTGCTTGCCGGGGCCGCCTACCGGGGCTGCCCCCAGGGCGGGTTCTGCACGGCGGCGCGCATTTCCGTGCGCAGGTGGCCCACCAGGTCCTCGGCGAACATGGACAGGGGCTCGTCGTTGCTGAATACGGCATAGACCCGGAACGAGGTCTGTTCCGCCAGGGGCCGGCGCACCACGCCCGGCATGGCGCGCCCGCAGACCGAGAATTCATCGATGATGGCCACCCCCAGCCCATGGCGCACCAGGGCCAGTACCGTCTGCGCGAACCGCGCCTGGATGGACAGGTTGAAGGGGTGCCCGTGGGTCTCGAAGGCCGAGGCGATGATGCGGCCGTAGGGGTCGTTGCCGTCGATGCCCACCAGGGGGTGGTCCGCCAGGTCGTCGATGGACACGGTCTCGCGCTCGGCCAGGGGGTGCCCCTCGGGCAGGATGGACACCAGCCTTCCCATGGCCAGGGCCTGGCACTGCAGCCCCGGGTGGTCGATCTTCGAGGTCATGGCCACCACCTCGCCGCGCTTCAGCAGCAGGTAGTCGATGGCCTCCTCGATCTTCAGGATATTGATGTCCATGCGCAGGTCGGGGAACCGGCCGCGCAGGCGCTTCACCGCGCGGGGCAGGATGAACTGGGAAATGCTGGGCACCGAGGCGAACGAGAAAGTGGCGCTGACCCCCTGCTTGAGCTGGTCGATGGCGAACTGCAGGCCTTCCACCTTGTCGAACACCTCGTTGAGCTGTCCGAACACCGTGCGGGCCTCGCGGGTGGGGATGAACCGGCCGTGGCGGCGGGCGAACAGGCGGATGCCCAACTGGCTTTCCGCGTGCTTCATGATGCGGCTGATGCCCGGCGCCGACACGTTCAGCAGTTCGGCCGCGCCGTTCACCGTGCCGGCCACCATGATGGCGCGGATGACCTCGATCTGGCGTAGGGTCAGCATGCCCGTTCTTCCCCCCGAAACCGGCCCGTCCCTGATTTAACATCCTGTTTGGATGTTAGGCAATGTGCGTCATTGATGTTACATGCCGAAGGGGTTGAGATGGGCCCTGGCGGATCATCACCCTCCCTTCCCGCGGAGACCCTTTGGGCATGCCTCCCCTGGGGAGAGGGTGGACGTTACCCCCCAGCGGAGGCCATCCATGTACGACCGCGTCGATCGGGTGCTCATCGAGGACGAATCCCTGCGCGACGGACTGCAGATCGAGCGGCGGCTGTTTTCCCTCGACGAGAAACTGCGCTTCATCGACGGCATGGTGGCCTGCGGCGTGCGGCGCATCCAGGTGGGCTCGTTCGTCCACCCCAAGAAGGTGCCGCAGATGGCCGACACGGACGCCCTGTTCGCCCGCCTGAAGCCGGTGGATGGTGTCACCTATTCGGCCCTGGTGCTGAACGACCGGGGCCTGGACCGGGCTCTGGCCGCCGGCGTCGGGCACCTGAGCCTGTCGCTGTCGGCCAGCGAGACCCACAGCCGGAAGAACACCGGCATGACCCTGGACCAGGCCAAGGCCCAGGTGATGCCCATGATCGCCCGCGCCCTGGAGGCCGGCATCGCGGTCAGGGCCGGCATCCAGTCGGCCCTGGGCTGCGGCTACGGCGGCGACGTGCCGCTGGCGCGGGTGTGCGCCATCGCCGCCGCCTATGCGGACCTGGGGGTGAAGGAGATCAACATCGCCGACACGGCCGGGCTGGGCCATCCGCGTTCGGTGCATGAAACGGTGACCGCCGTGCAGACGGCGGTTGGCCCCGGCGTGGCCCTGTCGCTGCACCTGCACGACACCCGCGGCCTGGGCCTGGCCAACATGGTGGCCGGGCTGCAGGCCGGCGTGGCCACCTTCGACGCCGCCCTGGCCGGCCTGGGCGGCTGCCCGTTCGTGCCCAACGCGGCCGGCAACATCGCCACCGAGGACGCCGCCCACGCCCTGGAGGCCATGGGCGTGGACACGGGCATCGACTGGCGGGGCCTGGCGGCCCTGAGCCTGGAGATGGAACGCATCCTGGACCGCCGCCTGCCCAGCCGCATGGCCCAGGTGGTCAAGGCGGCGGCCTGAGTCCAGGAACCACCGGGAGGGCAAACGTCATGGAACCGACCTATTCCCTGGAGCACCTGACCCTGATCGGCTGCTCGGCGCCCGAGCTGGTCTACACCGCCGCCCGGGCCGGATACGACGCGGTGAGCCTGCGCCTGATCCCCATGGGGGTGGAGGGCGAGTTCGCCTGCCATCCGTCCAACCGCGACATGATGCGCGCCACCCGCAACGCCCTGGCCGAAACGGGCCTCAGGGTGCATGCCGTGGAGCTGGCCCGCATCCTGGCCGAGGTGGAACCCGAAGCCTATGAGCCGGCCCTGGCCGTGGCGGCCGAGCTGGGGGCGCGCCACGTGATCTCCAGCGCCTGGACCCAGCGCCGCGACGACCGCGACCTCATCGTCGATCGCTTCGGCCGCATCTGCGACCTGGCGGCCCGCTACGGCCAGCGCGTGGCCCTGGAATTCCCCTGCTTTTCGCGCCTGCGCACCCTGGACGAGGCGGCCGATATCGTGCGCGCCGCCGACCGGCCCAACGGCGGCATCCTGATCGACACCATCTACGCCCACTTCTCGCACCTGGACCCGGCCGCCCTGGATGCCCTGCCGGCCGACTGGTTCCAGTTCATCCACGTGGCCGACGTGCCCGCCCCGGTGCCCGAAACCCGCGACGGCATGGTCCACATCGCCCGCGACGACCGCCTGTACCCCGGCGAGGGGGCGTTCGACTTCACCGCCCTGGTGGACCACCTGCCGCCCGTCGTCTACGCCATCGAGCTGCCCAACCTGAAGCGGGTGGCCGAGCTGGGCCACGAGGAACACGCCCGGCGCTGCCTGCGCGCCGCCCAGGCCGTCCTGGGTGGCGGCCCGCGAACCGTTCCCTACCAACAAACCCCTGGCCGGCCCGTTTCGGCGCACGGCCAGACGATGTCCTAGGAGGAAACCATGCCCCGCGAGATCACCGCCCAGGAGCGGCAACTGGCCCAAGACCTGCTGGCCCGGGCCCGGGCCGCCATGGCCGCCGTGGCGGACTATGACCAGGAGCAGGTGGACCGCCTGTGCCGGGCCGTGGGCTGGGCCACGGCCAACGAGACCACCTTCACCCGCCTGGCCCAGATGGGCGTGGACGAAAGCGGCCTGGGCGACCGCGCCGGGCGCCCCGGCAAGCGGTTCAAGATCATGGGCGTGCTGCGCGACGCCCTGCGCCAGAAGTCCATCGGCGTGATCGAGGACGACCCGGTGAAGGGCCTGGTCAAGTACGCCAAGCCGGCCGGGGTGATCGCCTCGCTGATCCCCACCACCAACCCGGCCCTGACGCCGCCGGTGACGGCCCTTTACGCCCTGAAGTGCCGCGATGCGGTGATCTTCTCGCCCCATCCCCGGTCCAAGCAGACCACCTTCGAGACCGTGCGGGTGATGCGCGAGACCCTGAAGAAGCTGGGCGCGCCCGAGGACCTGCTGCAGTGCGTGCCCACGCCCAGCATTCCCCTGACCCAGGAGCTGATGTCCATCTGCGACCTGACCATGGCCACCGGCGGCAAGATCATGGTCCAGGCGGCCTACAGTTCCGGCAAGCCGGCCTATGGCGTGGGGGCGGGCAATTCCACCATCGTCATCGACGAGACGGCGGACGTGGCCGAGGCGGCCCTGAACACCCGCCTGTCCAAGACCTCGGACTTCGGCTCCGGCTGCTCGGCCGACGGCAACATGCTGGTGGATTCCCGCCTGTACGACGCCATGCTGGACCAGCTGCAGAAGGAAGGCGGCTACCTGTGCAACGACGCCGAGAAGGCGCTGCTGGAAAAGGCCCTGTGGGACGACGAAGGCCACCGCACCATCAACACCGTGGCCGTGGCGGCCCAGAAGATCGCCCAGATCGCCGGCTTTTCCATCCCCGACGACCGCAAGTTCATCATGGTGCGCCAGCAGGCCATCGGCCCCCGGCACCGGTTCTCCGGCGAGAAGCTGTGCGTGGTACTGGCCGTCTACAAGTACGAGGGCTTCGACGAGGCCCTGCGCATGGTCCACGACATCTACGAGGTGGGCGGCAAGGGCCATTCCTGCGGCGTCTATTCGTTCGACGACGCCCACATCGACGCCCTGGCCCGGGTCGCCCCGGTCAGCCGCATGATGGTGCGCCAGCCCCAGTCCAAGGCCAACGCCGGCGCCTTCAACAACGGCATGCCCATGACGTCGTCCCTGGGCTGCGGCGTGTGGGGCGGCAACATCACCAACGAGAACGTCAACCTGAAGCACTACATGAACGTCACCTGGGTCAGCCGCCCGATCCCCGAGGACCGGCCCAGCGAAGCCGAGCTGTTCGGCGAGTTCTACAACACCGAGACCCTTTGAGCCTCCCTGTCGACTGTTCCCGGGGTCGGAGTCCCCCTCCGCCCCGGGGCCTCTTTTCGATACGGGACGGAAAAACGGAGCCCCCCATGAAAGACCTGGTTGCCAACCTGCTGGTCCGCTACCTGGAGGACCGGGGCGTCACCCACGTGTTCGGCCTTTGCGGACACACCAACATCGCCGTGCTGTCGGCCATGGCCAACAGCCGCGTCCATTTCGTCAACGTGCGCCACGAGCAGGTGGCGGCCCACGCGGCCGACGGTTACGCCCGGGCCACGGGCCGGGCCTCGGTGCTGCTTACCCACCTGAGCCCGGGCCTGACCAACGCCGCCACGGGGGTGGCCAACGCGGCCCTGGACTGCATCCCCATGGTGGTCATCGCCGGCGACGTGCCCACCCACTACTTCGGCAAGCACCCCCACCAGGAGGTGAACCTGCACGCCGATGCCTCGCAGTACGAAATCTACCGCCCCTTCGTGAAGCGGGCCTGGCGGGTGGACCGGCCGGACCTGTTCCCCGAGATCATCGAGAAGGCCTTCGCCCTGGCCGAAAGCGGCCAGCCCGGCCCGGTGCTGGTGGACGTGCCCATGGACGTGTTCTCGGCCGAGATCGACCCGGCCCTGTTCGACCGCCTGCGCCACAACGCCAAGGCCCTGGTCAAGCCGTCCCTGGACGAGGCCACGGCGGCGACCATCGTGCGCGCCCTGGCCGGGGCCCAGGCGCCGCTGCTGTACGTGGGCGGCGGCATCGCCCTGGCCAAGGCCACGGCCGAGTTGCGGGCCTTCGTGGACCACATGGAAATCCCCGTGGCCTATTCGCTGATGGGCAAGGGCATGCTGCCCGACGACCATCCCTTCACCCTGGGCATGACCGGCTTCTGGGGCACCCAGTTCATCAACGACAAGTGCCTGGGCGCCGACTGGGTGATGGGCCTGGGCACGCGGTTCAAGGAGGCCGACTGCTCGTCCTGGTACCCCGACTACACCTTCAACATCCCGCCCACCAAACTGATCCACATCGACATCGAGCCGGCCGAGATCGGCCGCAACTTCCCCACCGAGATCGGCGTGGTGGCGGACCTGAAGCAGGCCCTGACCGTGCTGCTGAAGGTGGCCAAAAGCCTGTATCCCGACGGCCTGCGCAACCCCGGCCTGGCGGCCGAGATCGCCGCCTACCGGGCCGAGTTCAAGGCCTCCAACCGGGCCATGGAAACATCGGACGCCTTCCCCATGATGCCCGAACGGATCCTGGCCGACGTGCGCGCCGCCATGCCGGCCGATGCCTTCCTGACCACCGACGTGGGCTGGAACAAGAACGGCGTGGGCCAGCAGTTCCCCATCACCACCCCGGGCACGGTGTTCACCCCGGGCGGCTTCGCCAC
This sequence comes from Rhodobacterales bacterium, assembly GCA_020446745.1. Lineage (GTDB taxonomy): Bacteria > Pseudomonadota > Alphaproteobacteria > Rhodospirillales > JACKKN01 > JAGREA01. The sequence goes on from JAGREA010000131.1 coordinate 13,274, forward strand.
CATGGGCTTCGGTCCGCCGGCCGCCCTGGGGGTGAAGACCGCGCACCCGGACCGGGTGGTGATCTCCATGGTCGGCGACGGCGGGTTCGGCCAGAACCCGGCCATGCTGGCCACGGCGGCGGAAGAGGGCCTGGCCGTGGTGTGGGTGGTAATGAACAACAACGCCTTCGGCACCATCGCCGGCCTGCAGAAGGCCCATTACGGGCTGACCTACGGCACTGTCTTCCCCAAGGAGGGTGACGAGTATTCGCCCAACTACGCCGACATCGCCAAGGCCTATGGGGTGGACGGCGTGCGGGTGCGTTCGGCCGCCGACTTCCGCCCGGCCCTGGAGGCGGCCATCGCGTCGGGCCGGCCCACGGTGATCGACGTGGCCATGGTCAACAACCCCACGCCCACCAGCGGCCACTGGAACATCCTGGACATCTACTCGCCCGGCAAGGACGTGTCCCACGTGGCCACGGACTGACCGGCGACCCGTCCATGGTTCGCCCCCGGCGGGTGTCCGCACCGGCCGGGGGCGGGGCCGGTTCAGGGGCTGGTTCAGGGGCTGGCTCCGGGGCCACCGGATCGAAGGTGTCCGCCCGGATGGGGTAATGTGAAAAATTAACAATACGTTACATAAAGCATATGTTCTGGTCATTGACGTTATATCTGTGACTGCCCACTATCGTAAAAAAAGTGCCGTATCGAAACGGCTTGCGAAACATTTTGGGAGAATGCGCCTGAAAACCGGATGGGCAACCGGCTGCACCCGGTTCGTGCCGCCCTTGATCGGCCCTCCTGTCCCGCCCGGCTTCAACGCGGGGGGGTGACGGGCACCGGCGCCGGGGTGGCCGCCAAGGCGGGGCGCCCGTTTCGAAACACCCCTTTCTTTTGTCCGATTGTTCCAAACCGCGGTTCGCGATGGCGCGCCGCATCGACAGAAATGGGAGGAATACCATGAGGTTTTCCGTTACACGTCGTGTCGCCGTTCTTGGTGCGGTGGTGCTGGCCGCCGCCGCCCTGACCGGTTCGGCCCTGGCCCAGGACAAGCCGAAACTGAAATTCGCCGCCGTGTTCAGCGATACCGACATCCGCTCCGACGCCTTTCGCATGCTGGGCGACGCGCTGAAGAACGATTTCGTCTTCGAACCCCACTTCGGCGCCACCCTGTTCAAGCAGGGCACCGAACTGGTGGCCCTGCAGCGCGGCAACCTGGAAACGGGCATCGTCGCGCCGCAGGACATCTCGAAGCAGATTCCGTCCTGGTCGATCCTGACGGCGGCCTACCTGTTCCGCGACCCCGCCCACCTGCGGCAGTTCTTCGAAAGCGACGCCGGCATGGAAATGACGGCCCAGGCCGAGAAGCAGCTGGGCATCCGCATCATCGCCCCGGTGTACTACGGTTCGCGCCAGGTGAACCTGAAACCGGAAAAGAAGGTGATGACCCCGGCCGACCTGAAGGGCATCAAGATGCGCATGCCCGGCGGTGACGCCTGGCAGTTCCTGGGCAGCGCCCTGGGCGCCAACCCCACGCCCATGGCCTATGCCGAGGTCTACACCGGGTTGCAGACCGGCGCCATCGACGCCCAGGACAACCCCCTGCCCAACGACTACAACATGAAGTTCTACGAAGTGACGTCGCAGATCGTGCTGACCAGCCACCTGATCGCCTTCGACATGTTCTGCGTGTCCAAGAAGACCTGGGACAAGCTGACGCCTGAACAGCAGATCAAGCTGGAGACCGAGGCCAAGAAGGCCATCGACTGGAGCACCCAGAAGCACCAGGCCCGCGAGGCCGAGCTGGTCCAGTTCTTCAAGGACCAGGGCCTGAAGGTCTACAAGCCCGACCTGGATGCCTTCCGCAAGTTCGCCCAGAAGAAGTACCTGGAATCGGACTTCTCCAAGAACTGGCCGGCGGGCATGCTCGACAAGATCAACGCCCTGTAGTCCAATACCGTTCTGAGATTCCAGGGGCTGCCTGACCGCGAGGCGGGCGGCCCCTGGGCCTTCACGGGTGGCGGTCGTCGGCCATCCGGGAGTCCGCGGTGCGGAGGGGATCGTGCGTGACAGGCTTCTAGGGGTTGGGCAGTGGCTGCGGCGGCGGGCCGAGAACATCGCGTCCCTCCTGGTCGCCGCCGTCTTCATCACCTTCATCCTGCAAATCGTTTTCCGGTACGTGCTGAACCTGCCGGTGGGCTGGACGCTGGAAGTCAGCACCCTGGCCTGGATGTGGCTGGTGCTGTGGGGATCGGCGTTCGTCGTCCGCGAGGTCGACGAGATCCGCTTCGACGTCCTTTACAGTTCCGTGCCCGACGGCTGGCGGCGGGGCTTCACGGTGGTCACGGCCCTGGTCCTGGTGGTCATCTTCGTCTGGTCGTTCCCGGCGGTGATCGACTACGTCACCTTCATGAAGGTGGAGCATTCCTCCTACATCCACGTCCGCCTGGACTATCTGTTTTCCGTCTACATCGTGTTCATGGTGGCGGCCATCGCCCGCTACCTCTGGCTGGCGTACAAGGCCTTCAGGGGCAACCTTCCCGATGAAACGGACCCATCCGTGTTGAGGGAAGAATGATCACGGACAGTCCCTTTTCCATCTGCATCGTTTCCATCGTCCTGCTCGCGCTCCTCGGCCTGCCCATCGGCTATTCCATGATCGCCGGCTCGGTGCTGTACCTGTTCGTGGTGGATCAGGACCTGGCCATCGCCGCCGAACAGCTTCTCCAGGGCCTGCGGGGCAGTTTCGTGTTGCTGGCCATCCCGCTGTTCATCCTGTCGGCCGAGCTGATGAACGTGGGCAGCCTGTCCAACCGGCTGCTGGGGTTCTGCAACGCCTGGGTCGGGCGGTTCCGCGGCGGCCTGGGCCACGTGAACGTCATCCAGAGCGTGATCTTCGCCGGCATGTCGGGCTCGGCGGTGGCCGACGCGGCCGGCGTGGGCCGCCTGATCATCAGCATGATGGTGCGGGAAAACCGCTACACGAAAAGCTACGCGGCGGCCATCACCGCGGCCTCGGCGGTGGTCGGGCCGATCATCCCGCCGTCCATCCCCATGGTGCTGTTCGCCCTGGTGTCCGATGCCTCCATCGGCTACCTGTTCCTGGGCGGCGCCGTGCCGGGGCTGCTGATGGCATCGCTGCTGATGGTGATCAACAACTTCGCCTCGCGCCGCCAGGGCTTCCCGGTGGAGGACCCGGTGCCGCTGCGGGCCCTGCCGGGCATCACCGTGCGCGCCTTCCCGGCCCTGATGATGCCGGTGATCCTGCTGGGTGGCATCTACGGCGGCATCACCACACCCACCGAGGCCGCCGCCGTGGCCGCCGCCTATGCGTTCCTGCTGTCCATCCTGCTGTACCGCGACGTCAACGCGAAGCAGGTCTACCACGCGGTGCTGACCAGCGCCCGGTCCAGCGCTTCCATCGGCCTGCTCATCGGCGGCGCCCTGGTGTTCAACTACGTGGTGACCATCGAGAACATCCCCACCAGCGTGCGCCAGCTCATCTCGGGCTACGAACTGGAACCCCTGGGCTTCCTGCTGCTGGTGAACGTCACGCTGCTGGTCCTGGGGTGCGTGCTGGAAGGCATCACCATCCTGCTGGTGGTGGTGCCCATCTTCATTCCCACGGCCAGCGCCCTGGGCATCGACATGGTCCACTTCGGCGTGGTGGTGGTGGTGAACCTGATGGTGGGGCTGATCACGCCGCCCTATGGGCTGCTGCTGTTCGTGGTGTCCAACGTGGCCCGGGCCGGGCTGCTGCCCATCATGCGCGACATCCTGCCGTTCCTGCTGTCCATGCTGGCGTCGCTGCTGATCATCACCTTCTTCCCCGATCTGGTGCTGTGGCTGCCCCGCATGCTGGGATACGCCGGCTAGCGGGCTAGAACACCACGCCGGCGATCAGCTTCACCGAGATGGCGAACAGGCCGACCTGCACCAGGCGGTAGAACCATTTTTCGGAAATCCACCGTGTGGCCACGGCGCCCGCGCCCGTGCCCGCCAGGGCGAAGGGGATCAGCCAGGCCGCCGTCACCAGGTCTTCCAGGCCGTAGGGCCGCAGGGTCTGGTAGGGGATGATCTTGGCCGCGTTGATGGTGGCGAAGACGATCACCGTGGTGCCGGCGAATTCCAGCTTGGGCAGCCGCTGGGGCAGCATGTAGACCTGATAGGGCGGCCCCCCGGCATGGGAAATGAAGCTGGTGAACCCGGCCAGGGTGCCCCAGAACAGGCCCCGGCCCACGTGGGCCGGCCGGGCCTCGCGCCCGCGCCCCGGGCCGAACCAGGCGTTCAGGCAGAAGCCGATGCCGATCAGGCCGATCAGCAGGGCCAGGGCGGCGTCGGAAAACAGCGACGCGGTGGCCCAGCCCACCCCCACCCCCATGACCCCGGCCGGAATCAGGATGCGCAGGTTCACCCGGCTGTGGACCCGGCGATAGAGCGTGATCCCCACCATGTCGGTCAGGATGTAGATGGGCAGCAGCAGGGTCGCCGCCTTCACCGGCGACATGACCAGCGACAGGGTGGGCACGGCCAGCATGGCGATGGCCGGCAGGCCCCCCTTGGACAGGCCCACCAGGAAGGCGGCCAGCCCCAACAGCCAGAAATAGTCGCCGGGCGGGGTCACGCCGCCAGCCCCGGCAGCCGGAAGGAGTCCGCCGGCGGCGTCACGTCGCCGGCCGCAGCAGGGTGAACAGGGGCGCCGTTCCGGGCCGCGTGCCGCGCCACCACAGGTAGGATTCGGCCGCCTGCTCGATCAGCATGCCCAGGCCGTCGGCCAGCCGCCCGGCCCCGGCCCGGCGGGCCTGGGCCAGGAACGGCGACGGGCCGTGGCCGTAGACCACGTCATAGGCCAGGGCCCCGGGGGCGAACACGGCGTCGGGGGCCGGCGGCAATTCGCCGTTCATGCTGGCCGAAGTGGCGTTCAGCACCAGGTCGTGGGCCTGGTCGCCCAGGTCGCCGTAGCCCACGGCGCGCACGGGGAACCGGTCGGCGCAGGCGTCGCGCAGGGCCTGGGCCTTCGACAGGGTGCGGTTGACGATGGTCAGGGCGGCGGGGCCGGCCTCGATCAGCGGCAGGATGGCCCCCCGGGCGGCACCGCCGGCACCCATCAGCAGCACCCGGCGCCCGGCCAGGGGCGTGGCCTGGTTCACCTGGATGTCGTGCAGCAGGCCCACGCCGTCCATGTTGTCGGCCAGGATGGCGTCGCCGTCGAACTTCAGGCAGTTGGCGGCGCCGGCCAGGGTGGCCCGGGCCGACGGCCGGGTGGCCAGGGCCAGGGCTTCCAGCTTGAATGGCATGGTCACGTTGGCGCCCCGCCCGCCGCCGGCGCGGAAGGCGGCGACGGCCTGGGCGAATCCGCCCGGCGGCGCGTCGATCAGCTCGTAGCGCAGGTCGTCGCCGGTCTGGGCGGCGAAGGCGTGGTGCACGGCCGGCGACTTGGAATGGGCCACCGGGTGGCCGAACAGGGCGTAATGGTCGGTCATGGCGCGTCGGTGGTGGCCACGGCGGCTTCGGCGTACAGCACCCCGTCGCGCACCATGGCGTCGATCTCGTCGCCGGCGAAGCCCATTTCCGCCGCCAGTTCCCGGTTGTGTTGGCCCAGCAGGGGGGCGGGGCCCTTGGGGCTGGTGTCGCAGGCCGACAGGCGGAACGGCAGGTTGGGCAGGCGGATGCGCCCCAGCACCGGGTGGTCCTGCTCGACGATCATGCCGCGGGCGGCGATCTGCGGGTCGGCCACCACCTGGTCGATGCTCTGCACCGGGGCGCTGGGCACGCCGGCGGCGTCCAGGGCGGCGATGCAGGCCTGCACCGAAGGCTGGGAAAGGGTCCAGTCGGTGACCAGCTTCAGGGCCGCCAGGCGGTTGGCGTTGCGGCTGGCCGGGTCCAGGAACCGGGTGTCGGCGGCCAGGACGTCGCCGCCGATCAGCCGCGCCAGGCGCTGCCAGCTGGCATCCACCTGGGCGGCGATGACCAGGCAGCCGTCGGCCGCCGGAAACACGCCGTAGATGGTGGATTCGGGCTGGTCCTGTCCGGTCTGCACGGGGATCTCGCGGCCGTCGCTCATGGTGTAGCACTGTACCGCGTAGTCGTGCATGGACACCATGCAGTCATAGAGCGCCAGGTCGATGTACTGCCCCCGACCCGAGGCCACGCGCCCCAGCAGGGCCGCGCAGATGGCCGCCACCCCGTGCATGCCGGTGTACATGTCGGCCAGGGGCATGCGGGGCAGGGGCGGCACCCGGCCCGGCTCGCCCAGCTGGGCCAGGACGCCGCTCATGGCCTCGGCCAGCAGGCCGAAGCCGGGGCGGGCGGCATCGGGCCCGGTCTGCCCGAAGCCCGAGATGGAGCAGTAGACCAGCCCCGGGTTGTCCTTCGACAGGGTTTCGTAGTCGAAGCCCAGCTTGCGCAGGGTGCCGGGGCGGTAGTTTTCCACGAACACGTCGGCCTTGGCCGCCAGGCGGTGCAGCAGGTCGCGGCCCCGCGGGTCCTTCAGATCCACGCACAGGCCGCGCTTGCCCATGTTCTGCTGCAGGTAGTAGCCCGACTGACCGTCCTTGAAATAGGGGTGGTGGCGGCCCGAATCGCCGCCCGTGGGCCGTTCCACCTTGATCACGTCGGCGCCCAGGGCGGCCAGGCAGCGCGACAGGTGGGGGCCGGCCAGGAAGTGGCTGTAGTCGATGACCGTGATGCCGGTCAGGGGCAGGGGCTGGGTATGGGGGGCCATGGTCCGTTTCCGTTCTTGTGGTGGCGCCAAGTGTACGCCGATGGGGCGTGCCGTTGGGGGGGGCGTGCCGTTGGGTCGCGCGGTTGGCGTGTGCGGTCCCCGACGGCCAGTCTGGGCAAAGGTTGATGTTTCGTCCATCCAATGATTTCAATAAACTGTATTGGAAATTCCAATGTGATTGCCATGGCCGACCGCGACCTGATCGACGCCCGCCTGCTGAAGCTGTTTGACGCCCTGTACGACACCGGCAGCGTGACGGCGGCGGCCGAGCGCCTGGGCCTGACCCAGCCCACGGCCAGCCTGACCCTGGGGGCGCTGCGGCACCACTATGGCGACCCCCTGTTCGTGCGGTCGCGCAACGTCATGCGGCCCACGCCCCTGGCCGAGGCCCTGATCGGGCCGGTCCGCGACTCCCTGAACGCCCTGCACCGCATCGCCCAGTGGGAACTGGCCTTCGACCCGGCCACGGCGGCGCGGCGGTTCCGCATCGCCATGAGCGACGCCAGCCACATCACCCTGCTGCCGGCGCTGCTGCGCGAAGTCCGCCGCCGGGCCCCCCAGGTGGCGCTGGAGGCCGTGCGCATCACCGAGCGGACGCCCGACGACCTGCGGTCCGGCGCCCTGGACCTGGCCCTGGGCCTGGTGCCGGGTTTGGGGGCCGAGTTCTACCAGCAGGTGCTCTATCACCAGGACTGGGTGTGCATCGTCAGCGCCGACCATCCGCGCCTGGGCCGGGGGCTGGACATCGCCGACTACCGGCGCGAGGCCCACATCGACATCGCCGCCGGCACCGGCCACGACCTGCTGGCCGCCGCCCTGGCCCGGGACGGCATCGACCGGCGCATCCTGCTGGTCATCCCCGGCTTCCTGGGGCTGGCGGGCATCCTGTCGGGCAGCGACCTGGTGGCCACCCTGCCGCGCCACATCGGCACCACCCTGGCCGAGCTGGCCCGCCTGGCGGTCCACGACTGCCCCTTCGCCATCCCCACCTTCCCGGTGCGCCAGCACTGGCACGCCCGGCTGCACGGCGATCCGGCCAACGCCTGGCTGCGGGGCGTGTGCGCCGACCTGTTCCACGACCCGGCCGGGGAAGCCCCCCAGGCGCGGAAGAAGGGAAAGGGGGCCGGTTAACGTCACGTTATCCCGTGGGCGCCAATCGGAAATTGACCTGCCGCCCAAATGGCCGTGACATGGGGCGGAAGAAGCCCGAGTCCCGCGCCCCCGGTTGGGCGCGGCGCCGGCCCAAGGAGGAGCGTTGCCATGCCGAAGACCGTCTTTGTCCTGAACGGACCGAACCTGAACCTGCTGGGCAAGCGCCAGCCGGAGATCTACGGCCACGAGACCATGGCCGATGTCGAGGCCATGTGCCGCGAGACGGCGGCCGAGTTCGGGTTCGAGATCCGCTACCACCAGAGCAACGCCGAGCACGAAATCATCGAGTGGATCCACGAGGCCCGCGAGGTGGCGGCCGCCATCGTCATGAACCCGGCCGCCTACACCCACACCTCGGTGGCCATCCTGGATGCCCTGAACGCCTTCGACGGGCCGGTGTTCGAGGTCCACATCTCCAACGTCCACAAGCGCGAGGCCTTCCGCCACCATTCCTACGTGTCGCTGCGGGCCGACGGCGTGATCGCCGGCTTCGGCACCGAAGGCTACGTGCTGGCCCTGCGCAAGGTGGGCAAGCTGCTGGCCGCCGGGAAGGCGTGACCATGGCCCCGGCGCCGGTCGCCCTGGCGGTGGCCGGGGCGGGCCGCATCGGGCGCCGCCACGTCGAACTGATCAACGCCAACCCCGGGGCCACCCTGGCCGCGGTGGTGGATCCGGACCCGGCGGCCCGGGACCTGGCCCGTTCCCTGGGCGTGCCCTGGCACGGCGACCTGGATGGCCTGCTGGCCGGCCCGCCGGCCCGCCCAAGACCCGAGGGCGTGATCCTGGCCACCCCCAACCCCTTGCACCTGGAACACGGCCTGGCCTGCGCCGCCGCCGGGGTGCCGGCCCTGGTGGAAAAGCCCATCGCCACCGACACCGCCGCCGCCCGGCGCCTGGTGGAGGCCTTCGCCGCCGCCGGGCTGCCCCTGCTGGTGGGCCACCACCGGCGCCACAATCCGCTGATCATGGCGGCCAAGGCCTGCCTGGTACGCGGCGACCTGGGCACCCTGACGACGGTCCACGCCATGGCCTGGCTGCCCAAGCCCGACAGCTATTTCGACGCCGACTGGCGGCGCCGGCCCGGGGCCGGGCCGGTGCTGGTGAACCTGATCCACGACATCGACCTGCTGCGCCACCTGTGCGGCGAGGTGGTGTGGCTGCAGGCCGTGGAATCCAGCGCCCGGCGGGGCTTCGCGGTGGAGGACACGGCGGCCCTGGTGCTGCGCTTCGCCGGCGGCGTGGTGGGCACGGTCAGCCTGTCGGACACGGTGGTGGGCCCCTGGAGCTGGGAGCTGACCGCCGGCGAGAACCCCGACTACCCGAAGACCGACGCCACCTGCTACTGGATCGGCGGCACCCATGGGTCGCTGGAGCTGCCCAACGGCCGCCTGTGGCGGGGCGTGGGGCCGCGCGACTGGTTCTCGCCCCTCACCTGCGATCTCCTGGACGTGGCGCCCCAGGACCCCCTGGTGCGCCAGCTCGACCACTTCTGCCGCGTGGTGCGGGGGCAGGAGGCGCCCCTGGTGTCCGGCGAGGAGGGCCTGCGCACCCTGCGGGTCATCGAAGCCGCCAAGCAGTCCGCCCGGACCGGCGCGCCGGTCACGGTCTGACACGGTCGGGTCCCCGGCATTCGGCCTTTGCATCCGATGGGGTGCCCCGGCGGCGCGCCCCGGTTGCCGGCCCGGCCGGATCCTCGCCCTTCAAAAAAATTGAATCGAATTCCATTTCAGAATAGAATTCCATTTTCTATGATGGAGGGCCGCATGGCGGGCGCCTTGCTGGATCGGGCCTTCGGGGCCGTGGAATTCCTGGCGGAACGCCCGGGCGGGGCTGCGCTGCAGGCCGTCACGGACCACCTGAACATGCCCAAAAGCGGCGTCCACCGCCTGCTGGCGGACCTGATCCGCCTGGGATACGCCCACCAGGACCCGGACAGCGGCCACTACCGGCTGACGCCCCGGCTGCTGGCCCTGTCGTTCCGCCACGTCACCGCCACGGGCCTGATGGACGCGGCCCAGCCGATCCTGGACTCCCTGGCCCGGGCCAGCGGCGAACTGGTGCGCCTGAGCGTCACCGACCACGACCGTCAGGTGTGGGTGGCCCGGGCCCAGGGTGCCCGGTCGGGCCTGCGGGTGGATTCCCAGATGGGGGATGCCGCCCACCTGTCCAGCACCGCCACGGGCCAGGCCTGGCTGTCGTGCCTGGACGACATGGAGGCCCTGCGCCTGGTGGCCGCCCAGGGGTTCGGCGACCCGGCCCTGGTGGGCCCCAACGCGCCCACCGACGTGGCCGCCCTGATCACCGCCCTGGATTCCGCCCGCCTGACCGGCTTCGCCACGGTGACCGACAGTTCCGCCCCCGGCACCGCCGCCGTGGCCGCGCCGGTGCGCCACCCGGTCACCGGCGCCGGCCTGGGCACGGTCAGCATCGGCGGGCCTTCGGTGCGGTTGACGCCCGGACGCCTGGCCGACCTGGCGCCCCTGGTGGCCAGTGCCGCGACCGAGCTGTGCGCCAACCGCGGCGGCTCCACCCTGCTCATGTCTTCCCTGTCACCCGTCTAGTCCCGGAGATCCCCATGGACTTCCAGCTTTCCCATGAACAACGGATGTTGGTGGATACGGTCCACGACTTCATCCAGACCGAACTGAAGCCCCTGGAAGAGGCGATCGAGGAGACCGGCGTACTGGCCCCCGAAACGGCCCGGGCGATCTTCGAGAAGTCCCGCGCGCTGGGGCTCTATGCCATGAACATCCCCGAGGAATTCGGCGGCGGCGGCCTGTCGGCCGTGGACACCATGCTGGTCGAGGAACAGTTCGGCCACACCACCGACATCCTGATCCGCCGCGCCTTCGGCAACGTCTACGAGGTGCTGCTGTCCTGCCGGGGGCCGCAGATCGAGCGCTGGCTGAAGCCCTGCGTGGCCGGCGAGCGCACCTGCTCCATCGCCTTCACCGAACCGGCGGCGGGCTCCGACGCCGCCGGCATCAAGACCCGGGCCCGGCGCATCGACGGCGGCTGGGTGCTGAACGGCACCAAGCACTTCATTTCCGATGGCCTGTTTTCCGACTTCTTCGTGGTCAGCGCGGTCACCGACCCCGACGCCGGCTACCGGGGCATCTCGCTGTTCCTGGTCGACAAGGACCAGCCCGGGTTCACCATCGGCCGCGACCAGCCGATGATGGGCCTGCGCGGCACCAGCCACATCGAAATGGCCTTCGACGACCTGCGCCTGACCGACGAACACCTGCTGGGCGAGGAAGGGGTGGGCCTGAAGCTGGCCCTGTCGGTGCTGGGCCGGGTGCGCCTGGCCCAGGTGGGGGCGCGGTCCATCGGCAAGGCGGTGCAGATCCTGGACCTGACCGTGGCCTATGCCCGCGACCGGCGCCAGTTCGGCCAGGCCCTGGGCGACTTCCAGATGGTGCAGCAGATGCTGGCCGACAGCGCCATGGAGATCCACATGGCCCGCCTGGCCCTGCTGCAGGCGGCCTGGGAAATCGACCAGGGGCTGGACCCCCGGTCCAAGATCTCGCTGGTCAAGGTGCAGGCGTCGGAAACCCTGGGTCGGGTGGCCGACCGGGCGGTGCAGATCTTCGGCGGCATGGGCTATTGCAAGGAACTGCCCATCGAACGCTACTACCGCGACGCCCGCATCTACCGCATCTTCGACGGCGCGTCGGAAATCCACCGCGGCGTCATCGCCCGCGACCTGCTGAAGGGGGCCGCTGCCCTGTATGATCCGGCGGCCGCCTAGGCGACCGGTCATCCCCCTTCATTCCTCCGCGTCCCCCCACGGTCGGCCCGCCGGAGCCGCCGGGGAGGCGACACGGTGGGTGAATTAACATAATGTTTGAAAAAACGGCAATCCTAGTAATTGACGTTATGGTCGAGTTGGGGGAGCGTAGTACGGCCCTGTTGGGGCAGCAAGATCACCTTTCCGGCCGCCGGCCGGGGTTGAAGGCGATCTTCCGGAACACACAGGCCATCGGAGATTTCACGCACCAAGACCAACAAGAACCGGCCTTCGAGGTTCGGCGGTTCCCCCACTGGCGGGGGCGGGTTCGGCGACCATCGAAGGGCCCGATCCATAACAACCGGGATGCCTGACCGACCGGCATCACCGACCGGCATCGACCCATGGAGAGAACGAGGAGGAACGTATGAAAAAGGTTTTGATGGGCGCCATCGCCGTCCTGGCGCTGGCCGCCACCCCGGCCCTGGCCGAATACCCCGAAAAGGACCTGCAGGGCATCATCCAGTGGGGCGCCGGCGGGTCCACGGACACCGTGATGCGCTCGGTCACGCCCTATGCCGAGAAGGCCCTGGGCGAAGACATCGTGATGACCAACAAGACCGGTGGCGTGGGCGCCATCGCCACCAAGTTCGTCATGAGCCGCCCGGCCGACGGCTA